>JAFEBR010000969.1 GCA_018242565.1 Planctomycetota bacterium
CCGGTCAAACTGTACACCCATCTCATTGGCGATCCGCAGTATCACGGTCGGCCGGGGGATCGGCTGTCGTTCGCCGTGCGTGGCGAGTTCACGGCTGACGGGCTCAAGCTGACGGTGATTGAGAAGGACCGCAGTCTGTATCACCATCCGTACACGGCGATCGTCCCCGCGAGTGATCTGGGCCCTGATTGGCGGCAGGTGACTCTGCGGCTGGAACAGTTCAAAGACCAGGAAGGCAGATCGCCTCAGTCGTGGGCCGTGATCGATAAGCTCGAGTTGCTGGGGAGTGCGGCCAAGCGAACGCCTCCCCGATTCGCACAGTGGCGGTGGACACAGCAGCCTTAGCTGAGTGTGCCGGCGCGGGCTGAGGCGCCTCGCAGCCCGCCGGCCCGCCGCGGTGTGCCAGAGGGATTCCCTCGCGTCGGGCTTCCCCAGCCATTACAACAGCAATCCGGTCGGAACCGGACGCGATGCGTGGTGCGGTGGTCCTAGAGCTATTAGTCGTCAGAGAGTGGAGAATTGAGGATGCTGCGAAAGCGAGTGATCTGGCTGGGGCTGATGGTGCTGGCGAGTGGAGCCCTGACACGCGGGGGCCAAGGGGCTGAGCCCATCGTGGTCAGTAAGCAAGGGCTGCCGGCGCGAAGTTTGCCAGAAGCGCTGCGGCAGCGTCCGGTACCGCGGTGGCTGAAGACGAATCTGCGGATTGGTCATCTGCCGCCCGGCCTGGGCCGAATGCCCGAGCAATTTGCCGCCGCGGGTTATAACGTGATCACGATCAACGCCCTGCGGAAGTGGGACATTGTGGGGCCGGCGGCGAAGCTGTATCTCGAAGCGGAAGTGCAGCAGGCGGACAAATACATTCGCGATTTTGTCGCGCTGGTGCACGGGGCGAACGCGAAAGCCGTGCTGTATGTCGGTCCGGTGCAGGTGCCGGCGTTCAGTCCGGAATTTGTCAAAGCCCATCCCGATTGGTTGCGGGTGAACGCCGATGGCAAAACCGATGCGCAGCCCAACTTTGTGAATTTCCGCAGCGGTTATGTGGACTGGTTGCTGCTGCAGTTGGCTCATCTGGTGCGCGAGTACAAAGTCGATGGCTTCTGGTTTGATGGCTACGCTCCGGGACATCTGCATACGTACGATGCGCAAACGCGGACTGCGTATCGGGCGGCGTCGGGTGGGGCGGAACTGCCTGAGCCCGGCGCGCGGAGCGATGTCGTTCACAGTGCCGCCGCACGGGCCTATACGGCCTGGCACGAGAAGTACTTTGTGGAACTGGCGGACCGGATGCGGGCGGTGATCCGGGAGGTGAATCCCGAAACGGTGATCTTCGCCAACCACTCGGCCAATCGAACGTGGTATTTTCCCGAAGCGTACATGGGGGAATATCCGTTGCGATACTCAGCGGCGATTGATGTGTCGTCGGTGGAACTGTATTGGGATGTACCGGGTGATGCCCTGTATCACCCGTTTGTTTACGCCTACACGCAGGCGCTGACCCGCGAACGGGGGGCCAGTGTCTGGATTCAACCTTCCGAGCACGGGATATCGGGGGTCTCGTCGCCGGTTGAGATTCAATTGCGCGGGCTGGAAGGAGCCCCCTGGGGAGTCTATGCGGAATTCGTGGAATCGACAGGACGCGAAGAATACCTGCGACTGCACGTGAATCAGGTGAAAGCGCGGGAAGCGTGGTGGATCGACTCGGAACCGCTGCCATATCTGGGGGTGCTGGTGTCTGAGCAGACGCGGACGCTGTATGGCAAGGCGGCGATGCCGCTGTATCTGTCGCACGTGCTGGGGGCGTTTCGTTCGGTGATGGAAGCGCACTGGCCGGTGCGGTTAATTACTGAGATGGACCTGGAAGACGTGGAATTGCAGGGCGTGCGGGTGATCCTGGCCCCCAATGCAGCATGCCTGTCGGACCGTGCGGTCGAAGTCTTGCGCCGGTTTGTGCAGGCAGGAGGGGGGCTGGTCGCCACCCACGAAACGTCACTCTACGGAGCCGAGTTTCAACGCCGTCCCGATTTTGCGTTGGGGGACCTGTGGAAGGGCCGGTATGTCTCGACGATTCCGGTGACGCAGCGGGTCGAGGGGCTGCAACTGGAACTGGGGGCCCCGGCGGAACCCAGCCCGGCGGCCGATGATCCGCGATCCATCGTGGATGATGCGGCGGTCTGGTCGCAGACGAGCAGCAGTTGGCGCAATCCGAATGGAGCGCCGCCACCCAGTGGTCCACTGGCAATGATTGCCGCGGGGTGCGAGGTGCAGCCTGTGGAAGGAGCGACTGCGATCGGCACGTTCAGCGCGACGGCCCCGGAGCGGGCGGGGAAACGCTATCCGGTGCTGCTGGCGTCGCAGTTCGGAGCCGGGCGGGTCGTGTATTTCGCGGCCAGTGCGGACAAGGCGATGTTCTTTTACCCGGACCCGGCCTTTCGGCGGATGTTGCTGAATGCCTGCCGGTGGTCCGCAGGTGGAGTGTTGCCGCCGGTGGAAGTGGGGGGGCCATTGATTTTGCAGACGACAGTCCGCCGACAGCCGGAAAGCGGGCGGACGATTGTGCATCTGTTGAACGCCGGCAGTTCCTGGGGGCAGCATTCGATTTATCAGAAGCTGGCGCCGCTGCCCGAAGAACTGCAGAAACAGTATGGGTATCCCGATCGATCGGAACTGCGGGGGACCTGGCCGACGCGTGAAGAGATCATTCCGTTACACGAGATTCGGGTGGTGGCGCGGCTCCCCAACATTCGCCGGGCGACATTGCAGCCAGGCAACATTGATCTGCCGTTGAAACCAACCACCGACGGTGTCGAAGTCGTGGTTCCCAAGCTGGAGATGCATGCGATGGTGGTGTTTGAGTGACTCCGTCGAGATGTGGCCGAACACCGATCTGGTCCGCGTCTGAGGCTGAGAAGTTGGCTTCGAGCAATCCGGACTCGCATCTGTGTTCTGATTCAGCATCGAAACTCACAGGGTAGGGCATTAGTATTCCCGACCCTGACAACGGTCAGTTGAAGTCGTTCAATCGTGCAGTGGAGATATCGACATGGCGAGTTTATTTGACGAATTTCGGCTGAAAGATGTGACGCTGCGAAACCGGATCGCGGTGTCCCCGATGTGTCAGTATTCGTCGGATAATGGCTTTCCGAACGATTGGCATCTCGTGCATCTGGGGTCACGGGCCATCGGCGGGGCGGGGCTGATCTTGGTGGAAGCGACCGCGGTTTCGCCGGAAGGTCGCATCAGCCCGGCCGACAGTGGGATCTACCTGGACGAGCATATCGAGCCATTCGCGAAGATCGTCGGCTTCCTGAAACAGCATCGGGCGACGCCGGCGATTCAACTGGCTCACGCGGGGCGGAAGGCAAGTGCCCGCAAGCCGTGGGAAGGGGATGATCACATTGAGGAGGGCGAGGGGGGATGGGAGACGCTGGCCCCCTCGGCGGTTCCATTCGGAGGGACCTTGCCGAAAGTACCTCGGGCCATGACGGTCGCGGACATCGGCCGTGTGCAGCAGGAGTTTGTCTCTGCCGCGAAGCGGGCTCTGGCCGCGGGCTTCGAGTGGCTCGAATTGCACTTTGCCCATGGCTACCTGGCGCACGAGTTCTATTCGCCACTGGCCAATCAGCGGACCGACCATTATGGCGGGAGTTTCGAGAATCGGATTCGGTTTCTGGTCGAGACACTGGTCGCAGTGCGCCAGGTCTGGCCCGAACGATTTCCGCTGACGGCGCGGGTGTCGGTGACCGACTGGTTGGAGGGTGGGGTCACGGTGGATGAGTCGATCGAACTTCTGCGGCGGTTGAAGGGGGCTGGTCTGGATCTGGTGGATGTGAGCCATGGTTTTATCACGCCGGACATTTCAAAGATTCCCTGGCGTCCCGGAATGATGATTCCGGTGGCCAGTCGCATCCGTCAGGAAACGGGTCTGCCGACCGCGGTGGGGTGGTTGATTACCGATCCACAACAGGCGGATGAGGCGATTCGCCAGGAGCAGACCGATCTCGTCCTGTTGGCGCGGGAGTTGTTGCGCGATCCGTACTGGCCGTATCACGCGGCGTTGAAACTGAAGGCTGAGCAGGCTGCCCATCTGCTGCCGGTGCAATACGCGCGGGCCGTGCGTGCCCGCTAAATCTCGGGATGATCTGAAAAATTCCTGTCGAGGTTGAGAGGCCCTGGCTGGTGCAGTAGTATCTCGCCGATGGTTGATGGGTGTCACACCGGAACAGGCATTTTCGAATGTGGGACCGACCAGAAACAGCACGGCGATTCTGGAGGGTTTCGGGCGAATTCCACGCTGCATGAGGTCGCGGTGGATGTCTGTTCGGTTCTCAAACTTCAAAGTGCGACGTCGAGACACGTGAGGGAGACGTCCGTGCGTGGTGTACCGCGTGTCTCCCAGGCTTGCACCGCTCGGCTTGCCTGCCGATTCGAGGCACGAAAGTCCCTGAAATCGCGGTTGACCGACCAGCGCAGGTCTCGTGGAGCTGTCTGTGCCGGGCAGGCAGCTTGGGGTGGTTTTGGCACAGGCAGGCGCCGGGGCCGAACAGCCACTGCGACTTCATCTGCACGGATCGCGGTGGTTGATTTAATCGCGTACTGAACCCGTGCCAGTTGTGTATGACGGCGATGCTCATGCCAGTGCTTCCGGGCCTGACAGGGGAACGGCGTTTTTTGTGCTGGCGTGACACTTCGGGAGGTCGTGCCGAGTTTTTGGCGAGGGAGTGTTCACGGGACTCGTTGTGTGGGCTCGGCGGTGCGACTTCAAGAGAGACGCAGCTTCTCGCGGCGGACTTGCAGCCCCAAGTCAGTCGCTGATGGAGCTGCGTCTCTCTTGGAGCCGAGGCGTAGTCGGCGAGTAGTCCGGGGACGTGGTCAGCGTTCTGGAGGCGGAGCGAATGTATCAAACGATTATTGAGCAGTGTTGGGACGCCTTTGGGCACAGTCCACGTCGCATTTCGCTGTGGGATAAGTGGACGCTGTGGCTGATGGATAAGCCCGAGTGGCTGCAAAACAATTCGGACGATGACCTGCGTCTGGTATTCGAGAATTGGGGTAGATTGATCCGCGAGGGAGCGGTCGTCTGGGGACATGTCGTGCAGGCGAATGGCATGTTGTTTGAACCGGGGCCACATGACTGTCCAGGTGAGATGGTATTCCTGTTGGATCAGAAGGTGGTCGATCCGGATTTTCTGTTGCAGGTCGCACGTAAACTGCAGAGTTTGAAGCACACGACGCCCGAGGATCCGGGCTTGCGCGCCGTCGCTGATCATTTGACGAATGAACAGACGCGGCGTTTTGGACTGCCCGTGCCAGC
>JAFEBR010000970.1 GCA_018242565.1 Planctomycetota bacterium
AAACTTTTCGAGAATCTCGGCGAGGACTTCGATAAAGAAGTCGCCATAGGGCCCCAGGGGACACAACATGCCGCCGTGGGGGTACTTCTCCATATCGATGGTCGGAATCTCGGTCGTGTTGGTCGCGACCCGCCGCCAGTCGGGATGTGCCTGATAAACTTCCCCCTGCAGCGTGGGAGGATACACCGCGAGAATTCGCACCCCGAGTCGCTTATATTCGGCAATGTCCTGCGCCAGGCGCTCGGGGGGCACATGGGGGCTGCGTTTCTTCAGCAACCGACTGTCGTAGTAGGCGAAAAACGGATCGACGAAGCCCATCTCACTGATCGTGACGCCATGCGCGGCCGCCTGTGCTCGCGATTTGGAATCCATGACCGACAACGTGTAGCCGCAGCCGATCGTTTCCGATACCCACGTGGGGACTCGAATTTCCCGAAAGGGTTGCCGTTCGAACGGCTGCGCTGCGATCCGCTCTCCCCAGATGTCGCGCGGCGGTTGCGCGTGAGTCATAGCGCCACGCGCCATGGCCAGACAGACCACCGCACTCCAGGCCACCCACTTCAGTTGTCGCTCCATGGATTCCACTTTCTCGTTGGCGGTTTCGAACCACTTGGCCAAACTCCGGCACTGACGCAGCGGATGCGTCTGCCGGACCATCACCGATAACGGCCCGCGGCGAACGATGCAAGACAGCCCCCTCGTCCAAGTGCATTCTTGTTCGAGGACCTGCATCCGCGACAGGTACACGACTCGCTTGACCACGAACAATCCGGACCATTTCACAGCAGGGAGTTGAAATCGCGAGTCCCTTCCCGCTATCGTCGGCGCAGGGCTGAATCCCTGCCTGCCTTATTCGAAACTCAGACCATGCCCCACCGTCACCGCGAGCATCGCTCGGCCGCTTCGATTCTGTTCAAACGCCTGAGCGATCAGCCGTTGATGTTCCGCTTTGGTTCCCTCGGGCGGTTCGGGTTTGCCCTGGGTTCGGTCTGCCTCGCCCTCGGATTGACGCTGGGGGTTGAACCACTCCACCAGCAACCACCAACACTGCTCTTCTTTCTGGCGGTGGTTCTGACCGGCTGGTACGCCGGCATCGCGGCCGGTATCACCGCCTCCCTGCTCTCGATTTTCGTGCTCGACTGGTTCTTCGTGAAATCGGTATCGACCGGCCAACTGGACTGGCTGGACGTGTTCGACTTCGTCACCTTCGCGGGGGTTGGCTGTCTGGCCAGCATCGTCGAAGCCCGCTGGCGCACGGCCCACCGCTCTTTGGTCGAGGTGGAAAACGAGATCGCCGTAGCCCGCCAGATTCAGCTCAAGTTGTTTCCCTCCGAGTCTCCGGCGGCCCCGGGTTTTGACATCGCCGGCTCGTGTATACCGGCGAACGCCACCGGTGGCGACTTCTACGATTACCTGCCCATGCCCTCGGGTCATCTGGGCATTTCACTGGGAGACGTCAGCAGCCATGGACTGGGACCGGCTCTGGTGATGGCCCTGATTCGCGCCTACCTGCGCGCTCTGGGACTGACACAATTCGACCCAGGCACCGTCCTCAGCGAAGCCAACCAGATTCTCTGCGACGATCTGGAAGATGGACGCTTCGTTACGGTGCTGCTGTGTGCTTTGCACCTCGAATCACGCCAACTCACTTATTGCGGTGCCGGGCACGAGGGGTACGTGGTAGAGCCCTCAGGCGAGGTCATCACGTTAAAAAGCACCGGGCTCCCCTTGGGAATTGACAGTGATCGGCCATGCGTGGCGGGGCCTGCCATTTCACTGCAGTCGGGCCAGGTGGTTCTGCTGATGAGTGACGGCATCGTCGAGTCGGCCAACGATCAGCGGGAACTGTTCGGGTTGCCTCGGGCCGTCGAAACGGTCGTCCAGAATCGAACCCGCCCCGCGGCCGAGATTGTCACAGCCGTCCTGGAAGCCGCGCGCGCCTTCCGCCAGCCCGCCCCGCAGACTGATGACACGACGGTCGTGGTGATCAAGGTCTTGTAGTTGCCGTTCCCGGTGGTGGGGATTCGAATCCCGCACCACCAGGCAGATCAACGACCATGTCAGGTTGAGGGACCGTCCAACTTGGGTTCCGGTGGCGGAGGGGGCACTGTCGGTTCGAGTTTGGGCCCTTCCGGCGCCGGCGAAATTGGCTGCGGCAGCTTGCTTTGCATTTCGTCTCGCAGCGACTTCGAAATCTCGTCACGCGGCTCGAGCTTCAGCGCGCGATTCAACTGATCGACCGCTTCTTTCGGAAAACCGAGGTACGCATAGTGGAAGCCGGTCAAAAACCGCAGCGCGGGGTTGCTGGGCTTCTCTTTCACGGCCGCTTCGAGGGCCCGCAGTTGCCCCGTGTAGTCTCCGACATTGCCATACAGCTCTTTGTAGTTCGAGACCACGACACCCCACTTGTCTTTTGGCATCATCCGCATCGCACCCTGCACGGCCCCGGCAGCCTCGTCGTAATTCCCCGAGGCAAACAATCCCTGCCCCAGCATCATCAGCAGGACGGGATTCTGATTGTCATCTACCGCGGCATGCCGCCACGCATAGACCGCTCCCTTGTAGTCGCCGGTCCGAAATGCGGATTCGCCTTGCTCTGTAAATTTCTGGGCTCCTGTCGCCGGAGTCGGAGCGGAATCGGTCGTGGTCCCATTCCCTGGAACGGGCGGACTGTCGATCGCCACGCCATCCGTCGCCGCCGAACCGACGGTCCCCAACACTTCGGGATTCGAATTCGCGCTGTAGATATACGTCGTCGTATTCACGGGGTAACCATAGGCATAACTCCCGTATCCGTAGGGGCTGTAACCCCAGCCTCCATAGCCCCAATTCGCGTAGGGATAGCTGCACCAGCCATAAAGCAGATTTCCAAGCCAGCCTCCCCAGCCATAGCCGTACCCGGGATATCCCCAGCCACCGAACCATCCGGGCCAGTAACCCCAGCCGAGGCCCCATCCCCATCCGTTACCCCAGCCCCAACCCCAACCGCGTCCCCATCCCCAGCCACCTCCCCAACCACCACCCCAGCCCCAGCCTCGATTCCAACCCCAACCCCGATTCCAGTTGCCACCCCAGCCTCCATATCCCCAGCGGTTGGCTCCAAAGTTGTTGAAGTGGTTGCCCTGAACGAATGACCGGTTGCCAAAATTCCCATTGTGGGCCAGCGCACCGTTACCGTGCCGCCCGGCGAATGATCCGCCCGCAACACCATTCTGATGGTGCGCCCCAGCAGCCCCTCCCTGGCCCACAGCGTGCCGCGAAGCAAACGAATGATTACCCGCCCCGGCTCGACTGAGTCCGGCACCGTTCGCCCCCTGACGCGTCAGACCGCTGCCGGCGCCGGCGTTACCTGAGCGTCCTGTGCCACTATGGTTAGCCAGGAATGAATTGTTTCCGCCGCGGGAATGGGCCCCGATGTTGTTGCCCGCTCCCGTTCCGAGGTTGCGACCTCCAGCGGCCCCGGCAGATCCATGGCGTGAAAGAAATGAAGAATTTCCCCCCATGGCTCCCGACCGCATTCCCGCGGCGCCACCGAGGTTCGCCGACCGACCCGCCGTGCCTCCCGAGAGTCCGTTCATGCGGGCACCGTTGCCCATGCCTCCATGCGACATCGACGGGGCGCCACCCATTCGCGGGGTTCCCATGGAACCGCCACGAAAACCGCCGGCTCCCATTCCAGCCGAACCGGAGTGCATCGCCGGGCTTCCCATACGGGCACCGCCTCCCATGGGCATACCGCCACCTCCACCCATGCGCATGCCCCCCCCGGACATGCCCCCCATGTGCATACCGCCGCCCGACATGCCGCCTCCCATGTGCATGCCACCACCGGACATGCCCCCCATGTGCATTCCGCCGCCACCACCTCCGAAATGCCCACCTCCGCCACCACCGCCGTGTCCACCACCTCCGCCGCCACCCCCACGAGCGAGTGTCAAATCCGGCATGCTGACCATGATCACAGCCAAACTGGCCACGGTTGCCATAAGAATCCGCCGGTACATGCTACACCCCCCGTTTCAAATGAAATCTGTCCTACTTAATCATCCGCGCCCCGAACTGAGAAATCAATCAAGATTTACTGATGCTTGCAGAATTGTCATGCTGCATGGGAGCAACTGGCCGGTCATCTGGGACCGGGCGACACTTCCTTGTTACCCCACCCTCAGCAGGACTTGTGATGCACAGCACCACTCTGATGACTGTACGGTTTGGAGCGTGTTTTCTGGTCATGTGGGCGTTGCCCCAGGCGCACGCCGGCGAAGTTTCGCTGGCCATCGATACGCCCCTGACTCCGCCAGCCTGGGCACTGCTCGAACGGGAACTGTTGCGTGCCAATACCGACGCCTGCCGTGAGTTCTTCTCGAAGTACTTCGATGAGCGCGGCTGGCTGCTGTGCGTCGAACGCTGGGGAGGCGACGATGGTCCTGATGACGCCATCGAGAACTGCAACGACTGGCCACTGCTCTCCGCACTCGGGGCCCCCGAGGTTGTACTGGAAATGACCAAACGGGCCTGGGAGGGACACTTACGGCAGTACACACTGGCGAAAACGGTCGATGTCCCCTTCGCCCGGGACGGCATGTACTACCGGGAATTCCCGGTGAGTTTCGACTGGCTCCACAACGGCGAAGGACTCAACGTCTTCAACCTGCAGGGTCTGAATGATCCGCGCGATGCCAGGTTCCAGCAGCGAGTCCGCCGATACGCCGGGTTTTATCTCGGTGAAGATCCCGCCGCCCGTAATTACGACCCCGAACGCAAGATCATTCGCAGTCTGTTCAACGGGAGTCGCGGACCGCTCTTAAGGAAGGCCACCGCCGTCGACTGGGCTGGCGATCCCATCGATGTCGAAAATCGGTTTCGGCTGGGACACGGCGAGAGCAGCTACGCAGAGATGCTCGAACACTTCAAAGACTACAACGACATCATCGGCGACCACCCGCTCAATCTGCTGACCACGTCACTGGCGCTCAATGCCTACATGCTGACGCACGAAGAGAAGTACCGCAGATGGCTGCTGGAATACGTCGACGCCTGGCGCGAGCGCACACTCGCCAATAACGGCATCATCCCCACGAATATCGGCCTCGATGGCAAAATTGGCAGCGCGGCGGGAGGGAAATGGTACGGCGGCGTCTACGGTTGGGGGTTCTCGGTCTATGACCCGGCGTCCAAAAAGATCGCGCACCGGAACCAGCAGTATCAGGGCTTCATCGGCTTCATGAACGCCTTTCTATTGACCGGTGACGACCAGTATCTCGACGTCTGGCGGAAGCAGATTGATACGATCAACTCGCAGGCCCGTCAGGTCGACGGCCAAACCCTTTATCCTCACATGTTCGGCGATCAGGGCTGGTACGACTTCACACCGCAGAAATACGACAGCCATGTCCTGGAAATCGCGTACCTTTCACAGCGTTCCGACGATCTCGCACGGGTCCCGGGAAATCCGTGGCTCGCCTATCTGGCCGGCAAGCAACCCGGCTACCCGGAAATGGCACTCCGCCGCGACCTCACGCAGATCCGCAACCGGGTCCAGGCCCTGCGACAAGACACCACCACGCCCGACACACGACTGGCCGACGATCCCATGGCGTACAATCCCGCCAGTGTGCAATCACTGGTGGAACTGATGCTGGGAGGGCTGATGCCAGCACGGATCGGCTCGGTCCTCAATTGCCGATTCCGGTATTTCGACCCACTGGCCCGGCGCGCGGGACTGCCCCCTGATGTGGCTGCCCTCGTGGATTCACTGACCACGGACTCAGCCGCAGTCACACTCGTCAACGTGAATCAACTGGAACCACGGACACTCGTGCTGCAGGCCGGGGGCTATGCAGAGCACGAATTCGTTTCCGTCACTCACGATGGAACAACCGAAGCTGTGCAGGCCCGGCACCTCACGCTGCGACTGGCCCCCGGTGCGGGCGTTCGGCTCGCTTTTCAAATGCGCCGTCACGTCCACCCGCCAACCATGCAGTTTCCCTGGCCTGAGTGATCACGGACCAACGTGCCCCAGAGTCGCATCGACCACAATCCATCCCCTTAAAGGCTGGCGTAAAAACACAAGCAGCCCACGAGTTAATACTCGTGGGCTGCTGTCGTAGGGAACAATCGGGCAGATCTGCTGTCGGACTAGAACGTCACGATCATGTCAACAGCGTAGACCGTCTGATTGTAAATGTTTCCCGAGTAGTTGCCGGCACCGGTGTAGATGTCGTGGTTATCACCCCACATCTGGCGAATTTCCGGGCGGAACATCAGGTTGGCGTACGGCTTGTAGTTCAAGCCGAACGACAGGGTGTAGTAGTTGACAGCGTCCGGACGATACCATTCGCCGCGAACACCACCCTTAACTTTCGGGGTGAAGTCGTAGAAACCGTATTGGATCAAACCGATCGACTGTCGGGGCACACCACCCTGTACGTTGTAGTTCTGCGGCGTGTTCGTGAACACATACGCGTTGGGGTTGTTGGGATCCGTCGTAAGTGTGTTCAGGTCCGTCGCCAGATCGTCGAACTGAGTGACGGTGCTGATTTTTTCAGTCCACTGACGGGACAGGATCATGCTGTTGATCGCCCCGTTGCCACGCCAGCCGAGGTTACCCCAGATCATCGAGTACGACAGAGTGGTCTTGTCGTCGATCATCCACGAGAAGCCGCCCAGGAACGAGCTGCCCCCGTTGAACTGGTAGAAACCGGTATCCATACCAGCCACCCAGCCGCCCAGAACCGAGAACTTATCGGAAACCTTGTAGGTCGCCAGGGCACCCGAGTGGGTGAAGGGTTCACTGTTCCAGAACGTCAACTGACGGGTGATGAAGAACTGGCCGGTCGAAGGCACCACTTCATAACCGATGATGGTATAAAAGTGCCCCATTTTGACCGACAGTTTGTCGTAGGCGAGTTCGCCATACGCCTGGGGCAACGCAAAGTTGTACGCCCCATGGTCAAACCCGTTCAGATAATCCCAGTGACCGGGATTCGTGTTACCGAACGACTGACCATCAAAGCCCTGCAGACCGTACATGCCGTCGATAAGGAAACCCCAGCACCAGCCTTTGGAGCCGTCGGCGATCTTTTCCATGAACAGGTACTGCTGGTGCAGACCGAAGAAACCCCATTGCTGCTGGCTCAGGGTGTTACCGTTACCGGTGAACGCACCGTCCGGGTCGCTCACGTAGGCCCACTGCATGTGCCCACTGATTTTCACCCCCGAGTCTTTGAAGGGGTTGCTGCCATCGCTGTTGGTGAACAGGTTGGTCAGGGTCCACACCTCGGGAGCGGCGGGTTCTTCCGGTGCGGTTTCTTTGTCATTGGCCGGGAACGTCGGAATGCCTTCCGCGGGGGGAGCTTCATCGGCTGGCGGCGCCGCATCTTCCTGCATCACCCGACGGATACTGGCATCGTCGCTGGAGGATTGTGCTACAGCACGGGGAGCTGAAGGACGGCGAACACCATCGGCTTGAGCATTCTGTCCGTGAATGCTGGCAAAACCGATTGCGGAAAACAGGGCTCCAGCGTTCATCAGCCGCCAGAATGCCTTTTTGAAATCAACCTTTTTCATTACTTTCGCTCCTGAAAATGAATTGGCGCGTCAATCGCCGTCGTTGTTTCCTCTGCCCATCCTCCATGGAAGGGCGACAACTCGCCGCGAGCGTTTCGGGCTCTTACGCGGTACCAGGACCGGGAAAGCATCCCTGCTCCCTGTACGGTCCTGGTGTCCGATTGGCACACTTTCACGTGAGCGCGTGCGGAATATGCCTCTCTGCCGGAAAGTATCGGATACTCCGACCGCACCGCTCTCAACGAAAACTCTTGCCGCGTCAGGGTTTAACGAAGCCCTACTCGGTGCACAACCGGCAAGCTTTGCCCATCTTCACGTTTTGGGATCAAACCGAACGCCCGCACCGCCAGGTTCGAATCGCCCCGCACGTTCGGCGCAACCCGTATATCAATAATGAGTTGCAACAACGGCCCAGCCGGCAGACTGTGCGGCCACCCCCACAGAAGGGTACGGCACCAGAGGGACACATTTCGGCCCCGGCGAGTCCCCCAAGGCCCGGTGCGCCGGCCCGCACCGGCCCGATTGATACTCTGCGAAACGTCTGAAATCGCGCTGACCAAGCTGTGGTCGAAAGCCAATGCACTCTGAATCATCGCCACGGCACGCAGCGCGACTCACCTGCCGACGACCTCGGTCCCTCAGCCATACGCCCCCCACGAGACTGTGGGGATTACGAATCGACCCACATCGTGCCGCTGGGAATCTCGCTTTGCATCTCGTCGAAGCTGGTAATCCCCTTGGCGATTTTCAGCAGCGTGGCACGACGCAGGTCGATCATCCCTTCATCAATCGCGGCCTGCGCCAGCGTACTGGCTGGTTGCATGTCGCGAATCAGTTGCCGGATTTTGGGAGATGTCAACAGGATCTCAAAGACCGCGGTCTGGCCGCGGTACCAGTAGGCCTCGTTTTTCGCTGACGCCCCTGGCGTGCTGTAGACGGTCTCCCCTTCCCCGGGTTCCAGGAATTCGCGGACTTCGTCAAAGGTATGCGGCGCCATCGACAAATCGACGGCGATCCGTGTTTCGGGATTCAGCACCCGGACCAACCGCTGGCCCACAGTCCCCAGCAGTGAACTGCACAGCATGTACGGAGAAATTCCCAAACCCAACATGGCATGAATCGCCGCCGAAGAGGTCGGAGCGTGCATCGTCGCCAACACCAACTGACCACTGTTGGCAGCTTGAACCGCCGTCTCGGCCGTTTCCGGATCACGGATCTCTCCGATCATGATGACGTCAGGCCCCTGTCGCAGGATGGCCCTCAACATTTCGGCGAAACCGGCGCCGCGATCGAGTTCGATTTGTGTCTGTACCAACCCGGGGACTGAATACTCGACGGGATCTTCGAGCGTATGAATTTTGCGACGGCCATCGTTCAGCGCGTGCAGGCAGGCGTAGGTCGTTGTGGTTTTGCCACTGCCGGTCGGTCCGGTAATCAGAATCAGACCGCTGGGCGACATCAACAGGCCCTGCATCGAAGCCAATTGGGACTGGAGAAGCCCCAGGCGGTTCAGTTTCCCCAATTCCGAATCACGCCGAATCAATCGGAGCGCCAGGCTTTCCCCGAACAGCGTGGGAATCGTGCTGACACGCATGTCGACCGACATTCCCTTCAGGTCGTGCAGAATCCAACGGCCGTCCTGGGGATGCTTTTTCACGCCATAGCGCATGCCCGACGCCGTGTGCACGAACGCCAGGCAACGTGTACCGACTTCGAGCGGCATCCGGGCGACATGCCGCATCACCCCCAGATGGCGCAGGGAAATTGACACGTCATCCTGGGTGCTGGTCAAAAACAGATCACTGGCCCCCAGCATCAGGCAGTATTCCACCAGGTCGGAGATCAACGACTCGGGGCGCATCGCCTCTTCTTCGGACAGGGGTTCGGTCTCTTCGACCGGAACCTGTTCCGTCTCCGCCGGCACCTCGGGGGGTTCCCCCTGTGCGGTTTCTTCAGCCTTGTTCTGCAGGCTTCTCAGGCGATCGAGAATGCTCATGACCTTCGACTTTCTGCCGCGCAGCGGCTTCGTTGGGGGCAATGTTCAGCGCCAGTTCCATCCGCATGATATTCAGAAATTGCGCGGCCAGCGGCGAGGCGGAATGCAGGACCAGGATTCCTCCCTGACTCTTGAACAACTTGTGGCTCTTGAGCAGCCACGAAACACCGCTGGAGTCGATGTACGTCGTCCGCGACAAATCGATCAGGACCTGTTTCGCATACACATCTTCACCAGCCAGGTCCACGAGTGGATTCCAGTCGACCGACCAGCCATCGTTGCTGAGCCGCCCCACCAGTTCCAGGCAGATCAGTTGTGGAGATTCTTCGATGATTCGCAAGTCGATCGGATTCACGCTGGATTTCCTCGAAAATTAAGAAGTTCGCTGGTGATTGCCGTGGCCCGAGTGGGATGGCCCCGAGGTGATCGATCGTCGATGAATCATGGTGATTTCATTGCCGGCGGCATTAAACTGCACCTCCGACATGAAATTGCGTATCAAAAACAATCCCCGTCCGCTCAACCGGGTCAGGTTGTCCGGATCGGTCGGATCTTCGGCAAGAGCGCGGGACACATCGAATCCAGGCCCCTCGTCGCCGATGATGTAACGCGCCTCGTCTGGAGATTCCCGGGCCGACAGGCGAACCTGGCGCTGGCGGTAAGGATCTTGCGACCGGCGGATTTGGGCTTCGCGGAAGTACTCGTCTCCATTGCGATTCCGCAATTCCGAATTCAGTTCGAGATTCCCGTGAAACAGGGCGTTCTGCAGAGCTTCGTTCAGAGCCACGCCCACGCGAATCAATTCCACTTCGTCGCAATGCCCCACCCTGCGCAGATATCGCTGCAGATGTGAAATCAGAATCGGGACCAGCGACACGTCCGTCCCCAACCGAAACTCAAATTCGGTCTGCGCCCAGCACTCCAGCAGGCGGGGTTCGTGTGTGTCGCGATGACAAACCGACAACACGTCCTGCACGGTATCCGCCAGGTCACTGCTCAGCCGCCGTTTCGGCACATAGCTGACCGCACCACGCCGCAACGCCTGCAGTGCCGTGTCTTCACTGCCATGAGCGGTCATCAGAATCGTCGGCACCAGGGGATACAGCCGACGAATCGCGTCCACCAGTTCCAGACCATCCATGTGGGGCATGTTCAGGTCGGTGAGCACGAGGTCGAAATGGCTGCGCCCCATTTTCTGCAGAGCTGCGGCGCCATGCTCGGCGTGCTCGACAATGACGGGAAGCCGGCGAATCAGCAACTTCGCGGCAACCTGCCGATCAATTGGCGAATCGTCGACGATCAGAATCCGCCAGCCCTGCCGGGCTGCAGCCGATTCCACCGCATTGAATTCAAGTTCCGAAGGGTGAGCGCTCACACCGAGGCATCCGGACGGATTGGTTATCAGAGAGCGACGATAAGTTGCCTGAGGATGATCCAGTTAATACGAAAACCGGGCAAAGATTTGCAAGCCGAGGCAATCAAAAACCACCTCAGGTCAGCCCGTTTCCATCACCTGGGAACGAGTGACAGCACCTGTCGAGAGGCCTCCCTGATCAAAGCACCAGCCGGCGCCCCCGAGACGAGGGCACCGGCGGTTCGTGCGGATTAGCGGAAGGGGTGTTTGTACCGGATTCGATGGGGTTGGTCTGCCTGTGCTCCCATTCGTTGCCGATAGTTCGCCTCGTAAACCTGGTAGTTGCCCTCACACCAGTAAACCGAACTGTTCCCCTCGAACGCCAGAATGTGCGTCGCGAGACGATCGAGGAACCAGCGATCGTGGCTGATCACCACGGCACATCCGCCGAAATTCTCGAGCCCTTCTTCCAAGGCACGCAGCGTATCGACGTCGAGATCGTTGGTCGGTTCGTCGAGCAGCAGCAGGTTTCCCCCCGTCCGCAGCATTTTCGCAAGGTGCACGCGGTTGCGTTCCCCCCCCGACAGTTGCCCCACCAGTTTCTGCTGGTCGGGCCCTTTAAAATTGAACCGTCCACAATAGCTGCGGGCGTGCAACCGGGATTTGCCCACTTCGAGAATATCGAGCCCCCCGGAAATCTCCTGGTAGACCGATTTCTTGGGATCGAGCGCATCCCGCGATTGATCGACATACGACAGCATCACCGAATCGCCGATTCGCAACGTGCCGCTGTCGGGCTTTTCCGTTCCGATAATCATCTTGAACAGTGTGGTTTTACCCGCACCGTTCGGGCCGATGACGCCGACGATCCCCCCGCGCGGCAGGTTGAACGTCAGATTTTCGAACAGAATATTGTCGCCGAAGGCTTTCGAGACCCCTTCCGCACGCACCACGAGATCCCCCAAAGGCTGGGCCGTTGGAATCTGAATGTCGGCGGCATCATCACGTTCGTCGAACTGCTGGGCAGCCAACTGCTCATAGCGTTCGAGACGCGCCTTATTCTTGACCGCTCTGGCTTTCGGGGCCATGCGGACCCATTCCAGCTCTTTCTTCAACGTTTTCTGACGCTTGGATTCCTGCTTTTCCTCGATCGCCAGACGCTTCTGTTTCTGTTCGAGCCAGCTTGAATAATTCCCTTCGTACGGAAAGCCACGCCCGCGGTCGAGCTCCAGAATCCATCCTGCGACGTTGTCGAGGAAGTAGCGATCGTGGGTGACGGCGACGACGGTCCCCGCGAAGTTCTGCAGGAAGCCTTCCAGCCAGCCGACCGATTCGGCATCCAGGTGGTTCGTTGGCTCGTCGAGCAACAGAATATCGGGGCGCTTCAGCAGCAATTGACACAACGCCACCCGGCGTTTCTCACCCCCCGACAGATTCTTGACGAGGGCGTCACTGGGGGGAACACGAATCGCATCCA
Organism: Planctomycetota bacterium; assembly: GCA_018242565.1. Classification (GTDB taxonomy): domain Bacteria; phylum Planctomycetota; class Planctomycetia; order Planctomycetales; family Planctomycetaceae; genus JACQFH01. The sequence continues at coordinate 12,397 of JAFEBR010000970.1, forward strand.
TGGCGATTTCCAGTTCGCGATCCAGTTCCCAGAGATTTCCAGCGTCGATCTTATCCTGAACTTTGGCCTGCTCTTCGAGAACGGCCTCCATCTCTTCCGGAGTCAGATCTTCCCCGAGTTTCATATTCAGGGCGTTGTAGCGGTCGAGAATGGCCCGCGACGAGGTCACGGCCTCTTCAATGCACTCGCCGACGGTCTTCTCCGGATCGAGTCGCGGTTCCTGCGGAAAGTAGCCGATCGACACGCCTTTGGCCGCCTCGGCCGTGCCCATGAAGTCTTTGTCTTCACCGGCCATAATTCGCAGGAGCGTACTTTTCCCGGCTCCGTTATTACCCAACACTCCGATCTTCGCTCCCGGGTAGAACGACAACCAGATATCCGACAAAACCTCTTTTTCTTCATAGAGTCGGGTCACCGCCTCCATGGTGTAAATGTACTGCTGACTCATAACTCAACGCGATCCTTGAAAAATCCGCCAACTTCCCGATTCATGCCCCACAACGGCTCAATCGTCGCCCGGCAGAGTAGCGAATACGGCGCCCGACTGGCAACGCCGCGCCCTGCAGTTTGGCCCCCGGCCCGTCAACACATGCCCGCCAATTGATGGGTCATGCATGCAGCACTCATTCACAGCGGCGAATGTACGGCTGGTATGACAATCATTGCCAGAGAACCAGCCCCAGTCACACAGACGAACCGACGAGACCCAGATACGACTTTCAGGCGAGAACATCACCAATCACACGACCGCTGACATCCGTAAGCCGATAATCGCGTCCGGAATACCGATAGGTCAGCTTTTCGTGATCAATACCCATCAAGTGTAAAATCGTGGCATGCAGATCATGCACATGGACCCGATTCTCGACGGCGGAACACCCAAACGTGTCGGTGGCCCCGTAACTCAGTCCCCCCTTGACGCCGCCACCTGCCATCCAGATCGTGTAACCGTAATGGTCATGGTCACGCCCCTTCTGCCCTTCTGACGTCGGCGCTCGACCGAACTCGCCGCCCCAGACCAACAGGGTTTCGTCGAATAATCCCCGCTGCTTCAGATCGCGAATGAGCGCCGCTATGCCCTGATCGCAGGCCTTGGCCAGACGTGCGTGCCCGCCTGCGATGTCTTCATGCCCCGTATCCCAGGCAATGTCGTAGCCATCAATCGACAGCGAAAGCTGCACCGCCCGCACTCCTCGTTCGATCAAACGGCGCGCCAGCAGACACCCTTTCGCGTACTCACTGTCACCATACATGTCGAGCGTGGCTTTTGTTTCACCCGCCGTATCGAAGGCCTCGGGAACCGAGAACTGCATGCGAAATGCCATCTCCATCGTCGAGATCCGCGATTCGAGGCTCGCCTCCTGCTGCTCACGATCGGCATGCAGACGATTCAGCCGAGATAACAAGTCCACCTGCCGACGTTGATCTGCCGCGGCGACAGATTGATTCCTCAAGTCCGCCAGCACCGATTCCGGGCGCATCTCGGCGACGTTGACGTAACATCCGCCATAGGCCCCCGGCAGGAAACTGTTCCCCCAGTTTGCCATCCCGCCGCGCGGCTGGGCCCGCGGTGACATCGCCACGAACCCGGGGAGATTCTGGTTTTCCGTGCCCAATCCATACACCAGCCACGAGCCCAGGCTGGGGCGATTCGGCTGCAGATGACCGACATTCATCATCATGATCGCCCCGGCATGTTCCGGGATGTCAGTGTGCATCGAATGGATAAAACACAGATCATCAACGCATTGACCAACCTGCGGAAAAATATCGCTCACCCACTTGCCGCACTGGCCGTACGGCTTGAATCCAAACGGAGAGGGAAACAGTCCATTCTTGGTGTTGCGCAGCGTCTTGCGATCGACCTCGGCTGGTCGCTGGCCGGCGAACTTCGCAATTTCCGGCTTGTAATCAAACGTATCGACCTGCGATGGTCCGCCCGGCATGAAGAGCTGGATCACGCGTTTGGCACGCGGTGCAAATTGAGCCGCGCGGGCCAGCAACGGATCCACCGCACTCGCGGCGGGCGCCGCCACGGCCGCAGATTGTTCCGCCAGCATCGTCGCCAACCCCAGGGTACCGAAACCCGCACCAAGGCGCTGCAACGACTCGCGCCGGGTCAGAGGCCACAACGGATTGACATGAAACATGACGTTCTCCCGCAGGATTCAAAGACACTCACGCGGCCGGTCACGGCAAATACATAAACTCATTAGCACCAAGTAGTACCTGGGCGTATTGCTCCCAGGGGGACAACTTCGGCCCCTCGCCCTGTGCGCCACCGGTTGCCAGAAACTCGAGCCCCAATTGCCGCTCGGCGGGCACCGGCGCGCGGCCATACAGCCATTGATAGGCATTTTCGATCCGGGCCGCATCATCTGGGGCCTCGCGCTGAATTCTCGCAGCCAGGGCACGGGCCCGGGCGATCATGAAGGGGCTGTTCAGCAGGAAGAGCGCCTGCTGCGGCACAACGCTCGATTTCCGCCCCTCGTTGGTCGCACGCGGCAGGGGAAAGTCGAACAATCGCAGGAACGACTCCGACGCAAATCGATCACCATTTCGACTCACCGCTCCGTAGAGAGTCCGGCGGCGACTGCTGGCGAGTTGTTCGACCGGGGGTCCCCCGGGCGTGGTATCCAACTCCCCCGAGACCGACAACAACGCGTCACGCCACGATTCGACATCCAACCGGCGCGGATTCATACGCCACAACTTGCGGTTATCGGCATCGACAGCCAGCGCCGCAGAATTGACCGCACTGCTCATCTGCCAGGCCGATGAGGTCAGGATCTTTCGATGGAGAGCCTTCAAGGACCAGCCTTGGTGCACAAAATCCGCAGCCAGCCAATCGAGCAGTTGCGGATGCGTGGGAGGCTCTCCCAGAGTTCCGAAATTACTGGGGGTCCGCACGAGTCCCTGTCCGAAATGATGCATCCAGATCCGGTTCACAAACACCCGGGCCGTCAGCGGATTCGCAGGACTGACGACCGCCTCGGCCAGATCAAGTCGACCACTGCCGCGGGTTAAGGGTAAATCCTGTTCACCGGCGAGAATCCGCAAAAACCGTCGAGGCGCAATCGGGCCATTGTTCCGCAGGTTGCCGCGAATCGCCAGATGCATATCGCCGGCCCCGGAGTCTCCCAGAGCATGCGCCACGGGGTACATCGGAGGGGCTGATTTTTTCAACTCCGCGATTTGAGACGTTACGGCAGCGACCTGCGTGCGTTCCGCTTCGGTCAGTTCACGTTTTTCTTTCTGGGCCGCCTCTTGCACTTTCTGGTTTTGTTGTTCGAGATCCCGAATCACCTGCTGATGCTGCTGGAAGGCAGTGACCGTCGCTGCCGGCACGAGGGGGAATTCTCGTAAGGCCGAATTCCGAAAGACGCCAGCGAGCGAGTAATAATCCAGTTGCGGGATCGGGTCAAACTTATGGTCATGGCAGCGGGCACAAGAGACCGTCAGCCCCAACAGGCCACGCGACAGGGTGTCCACCCGATCATCCAGCGTCTCGGACATCGCCTGGGCTGTGGCATCAGGATCACCACCATCGGAAATGTACGTCGGCCCCAAGGCGAAAAAACCAGTTGCGACGGCATCTGGCTGTTCCAGCAAATCGCCGGCGATCTGCAGACGCAGAAACTGATCAATCGGCAGATCCCGATTCAGTGCCTCGACCACCCAATCCCGGTAGCGCCAGGCATGAGGCAGCGCGGCCCCATCCAGAAATCCGCCAAAGCCGTCACTGTAGCGAGCCACATCCAGCCAATGTCGAGCCCAGCGCTCTCCATAGCGGGGCGATGCCAACAGGTCGTCGACCAGAGCCAGCCAGGCCCGGGGTCGGTCGGCAACGGCAGTCGCGACAAATTCCGCCACCCGTTCGGGAGGCGGAGGCAGTCCCAGTAGATCGAAATACAGCCGTCGCACCAGGACCGCCGCGTCGGCCTGCGGAGCGGGTTGTAAGTGACTGCGTTCGAGTTCGGCCTTAATGAACAGGTCGATCTCATTGGTGGGCCAACTCGAATCGTGCACGCTCGGCAGTTCGGCCCTGTTGATGGGCTGCCAGGCCCAGTGGCGTGACCGCACTTCATTCCAATTGTAAGTCGCCGGGGCTTCCGGGGCGTTGGCACTCTGGGCCGGCCAGGGGGCCCCGGCCGATACCCATCGCACCAGAGTGTCGACTTGTGCGGGCGATAACTTCCCGCGCGGCGGCATTTCAAAGGTCTTCCACCGCACGGCATCGATGAGCAGACTCTTCTCGGCGTCCCCGGGCACCAAACCCGCTCCCGAGTCGCCCCCCTTGACCGCGGCATCACGCGAATCAAGCTTCAGCCCCCCTTTCAGCGATTTGGCCTGCGAACTGTGACACTCATAGCAGTGCTCCACCAGGATGGGGCGAACCTGCTTTTCAAAAAACTGGATCTGCTCGTCGGTGAACTGTTCCGGATCGGCCCCCCACACGGGCAGGACACTCATTCCGCAGACGCAGAACCACGCCAACCAGCCCCCGAGTCGGGTACACTTAAACACGGGCCTCCGGCCTTCTCGCGATTTACAAATGGTCCAGCGAATCAATCCGTTCTCCGACAGTTCAAGTGATCACAGCGCGGGAGGATCAGCCGACTGCCCACGCAACCCATCAACATTGTAGCATACATCCAGAATCCGCAAGAGACGAGACCGAAGTAAATTGCTGACCATGGTCGACTCAAATCGTGCCGTGTGACATGAGTCTCAATGTCGAAGGGGGACTACAATGTTCCGGGCCCACTGTCGGCCGCGCGAAATTGCAATTTTTCCGATCGAACGCCAACGAGTCTGAACGCAGACGCTGGCTGCCCGGTCCCAATGCTCGATGAACTCGTAACAGACAAAATGACTCCCGAATCACGGCCGACAGTTCGACAACCAAGACAACCCAATCGGCTGATCCACGAGACCAGTCCCTATCTGCAACAGCACGCCCGGAACCCGGTGGACTGGTATCCATGGGGACCGGACGCCCACGCTGCCGCGAAGAGCCAGGACAAGCCGATTTTTCTCTCCATCGGGTACAGCGCGTGTCACTGGTGCCATGTCATGGAACACGAGAGTTTTGAAAATGCGTCGATCGCCGCATTTTTGAATTCCCATTTCATCAGCATCAAAGTCGATCGCGAAGAACGGCCGGACATTGATCAGGTCTACATGAACGCCGTGCAGTTGATGACAGGTCGTGGCGGTTGGCCCATGTCTGTCTTTCTGACACCTGACCTGCTCCCATTTTTCGGAGGCACATATTGGCCTCCTGTGTCGAACCGCGGCCTGCCGGGGTTCATCGACATCCTGCAGCAGATCCACGACGCCTGGCTCAGCCGACGAAAACTGATCTGGAACAGTGCCGAGGAATTGACCGCCGCCGTTCGCGACCACGCCCGGCGGGAACAGCCTCGCACCATCCTGCAGGAATCGCACCTGGAACGTGCCGGAGACGCACTGCTCAGCCTCGCGGACCGACACCATGGCGGTTTTGGAAGTGCACCGAAATTTCCGCATGCGCATGACCTGCGAGTGCTGCTGCGCTGCTGGAAGCGATTTGGAAACGCCGACGCGCTGGAATTCGTCAAGCTGACGCTGGATCGCATGGCAGGCGGCGGAATTTACGATCAACTCGGTGGAGGCTTTCATCGCTACTCGACCGATGAGCGCTGGCTCGTGCCGCATTTCGAGAAAATGCTGTACGACAACGCGTTACTGGTCCCGGCATACCTCGAAGCCTGCCAGGCCACAGGCCAGCCCGGTTATGCCCGCGTCGCACGCGAAACTCTGGATTACGTCTTGCAGGAAATGACCCATCCCGAGGGTGGTTTCTACAGCACTCAGGATGCCGACAGCGAGGGAGTCGAGGGCAAGTTCTTCGTCTGGACAGCAAACGAAATCGTCCAATTACTGGGCCCCGCAGACGCCCGCATCTTCAACGCCTGCTACGACGTGACCGCTGCGGGAAATTGGGAAGGCCAAACCATTCTCAATCAACCACATCCGGCCCACGAACTTGCCAGGACGCTGGGAATCAGTGAACCCGAATTGGCCGCAGTCCTCGCACGTTGCCGGACGACATTGAAAGCGGCCCGGGCGTGCCGCGTGGCCCCCGGTCGCGACGACAAGATCCTCGTCAACTGGAATGGGATGATGATCTCGGCGATGGCGCAGGGGGCCCAGGTCCTGGGCGAGCCGCGCTATGCCCGCGCTGCACAACAAGCCGCCGATTTTCTGCTGCAGACCATGTCCCCTGCCCCAGGAACGCTGTGGCACTGCTGGAAAGATGGCCAAGCCCGATTTTCAGGCTATCTTGATGACTACGCCCATCTCATTGACGGGTTGATCGATTTGTATCAAGTCGTCTTCGACCCTCAGTATCTCACCGCCGCCTGTCGTCTGGCGGAGACGCTGATATCGCAATTTCACGATACCGAACACCAGGGCTTTTTCTACACCGCCCGAGACGCCGAGGTGTTGGTCGCCCGCAACAAAGAGGTGCACGACGGGTCGACTCCTTCCGGCAACAGTATTGCGGCCTGGGCACTGTTAAGATTGGGGCGCATCACCGGCCGTCCTGATTTTGAACAATACGCGCAGACCACACTGGAATTTCTTTCCGGGGTGATCGACCAGTCGCCGACCGCCGCGGGACTGGCACTGCTGGCCCTGGATTTCCAACGGGGACCGACACGCGAATTGGCCCTGGTCGATGGCACCGATGCCACCGAGACAGCCGCCGTGCTGGCCGCACTGCACCTTCGGTTTGAGCCCAACAAGATCATCGTCCGCAAGTTTGCCGGCAGCGCTGATTCGGATCTGCCGGAAGTGCTCATGCCGTTACTGAAGGGTAAAACGGCCCGCTCGGGACAGGCGACGATCTATCTCTGTGATCACGGGACGTGTGGCCTCCCCGTGGTGGGTGTCGACGGACTGGAAGCAGCCCTCGCCCCCGCGCAACAAACGATCAAAATTCCGGGGTTACGGATCTGAGACTGGCAGCGAACGTCGCCACGCGCAGTCCCAATGCCGAGTGGTCTCGTCCGCCGAGATGACCCGTTCCACGCCTGCAACCAGAACTATTTCAACTGGCTGGCCATCCAGGCGGCCGCTTCATCATGGGCGGTCGGATGGGTGCGGTGTCCCAGGGAGGTCATCACGTGCAATTCGATGGCCGCGGGTTTCCCGGCGGCAACAGCCGCTTTCACCACAGCACGGGAAAAGGCAATCGCACGCTCGGTATCAACCCGCTCATCGTGATTGCCAATGCACATCCAGATCGGACGTCCCGCCAGTTTTTGAGACTGGTGAAGCAGGGCCAACCCCATCGTTGTCGGATCATCCGCCAGATTCTTGAATTCCGTCAAGGCAGGTAAATCGGTAACCGGCGCGAACGCGGCCACGCTGCGGACACGTGGATCGGCCGCCGCGAAATGCAAGGCCGAGAAACCACCACGGGACGTGCCACAGGCGAAGACCTTCGACGGGTCGGCGAACTTTTCAGCAATCAGGTAATCCACGACATCAGTCGCGTCAGCCACCAGACTGGTGACAGGGTTGCTTCCGTTTCGCAGTCGGTGGGCCCAGCCATCCAACCCCGCGGGCTCGCCGGCAACAACATTTTCGCCATGACACGGCAAGTCGATGGCGACCGTAATGGCTCCCTGAGCCGACAGCAGCCGACCGATCTTATTGTAACTGTCCCCCTGCAGCGTGGTGCGAATGTCGTTGGCAAACACGAACAGCAGCGGCGCGGGGGCAGGCGGTTTGGGCCCCACAATTCCAAACCGCGTTCCCCGGGGCGTTTTCAGGAACTGCAAAGGCACCTCGGGCGCCGCCCCAGTCGGCACGGCGGCGGGAGGCTTTGCCGTCTGTTCGATGAGCGCCGCGAGGGCCGCTGCCGTGGCCGACTGTCCATTGGGTGGCCCGGCATTGGCAATGGCGAACAAAGCGAGATCTTTTTCGGGAGCAATCACGACGGTTGCATACCAGACGGTATTGCTCCCCGAGTGCAACAACACGTTCCCGCCGGCCCATTCACGCGCGACCCGCCCCCAGCCGAGTGCATAATCAGACCCGGCAGGCGGCGTGTGCAACTTTTGAAAAGTCTCGGGCTTGAGCACCATTCCTGTGCCTCGGGCCCCGTTGAGATGCAATGCGATGAATCGCGCCCAGTCTGCCGGAGAACAATGCACTCGACCAGCCGGCCCCAGGACCGGGGGATTATCGATCTGCAGTGGCAACATAGTTCCAAATGTCGGCTTGTGTCCCCACGGCTGATCGACCTGATCTTTGGTCCCGGGAAATCCATACCCGACAGTGGTCATTCCCAGCGGTTGGAACAGGTCGACCGCAATCTGTTCCTCCCACGACTTTCCACAAAGCTCTTCGACGACATGCCCGGCCACGATGTAACCCGTATTCGAATACACGAACTTTGATCCCGGAGGATGGGCTGGAGCACGACCAAGGATCCTTTTCATCAGCATGTCGCGCTGTTCGATCACGGTTCCATTCCCCACATCGAAGAATGAGCCGTCATCCTGAATACCGGCTTGATGCAACAGCAACTGCGAAATGGTCACCGACTGAAAATCGGGATGCAGGTCGGCCTGCAAGCGGGGGAAGAGTTCTGCGAGCGTTGAATCCCAACGCAACTTTCCCTGCTCAACCAGCAGTGCCAGATGGGTCGCCGTCATCGCCTTGGTATCGGACCCCAAATGAAATCGGTCATTCACGGTTAAGCGCTCAGGGGCGCCGGCCTTCCGCAATCCGACGGCCGCCACCTTCACCAGACCGGTCCGACCGACGATGCCTGCCACCAACCCTGGCGATTTATGCTCGGCGCGAATCGGCTCGAGCAGCTTCTCGAGTTCACCATCGGATGTAGCGGCCACCGGTTCTGCACCGGCCGACTGCGAATACGCCAGGCGGTGTGTGCCGAGCAGTCCGACAAGCGAAACGAAAGCCGTGAGCAGGATGCGTGTATGGAACATAGAATGACTCGGGGAAGACCGGTGGTTGCAAACTCGGCAGCAGGGCCCCGCGGCCGAAAATGACGCTTGGGGGATGGGAGCCAGGCGAATGAGCCAGAACGCTCCGACAAAACAACTCGACTGGAAACGACAGGCGGCTGGAATTCAGGCAGACGCTGCCGGGCCGACCGCGACCGAGAGCATTCTACCTGTCAGGAGATCCATGCGACAACAAAGTTCACCAGCCTCGCACCAGTAGAGAATCGCATTTCCCGATCCCCCACGCGGCTTGACAAATTGGAGGCTGTGGGAGAAGTTCGGCCGTTCGCCTGGATTTGCCATTTCCTGACCTGACCGCGCGTGTGCATGATGCCAATTACCACCACCTACCTGGAAATGTTCGCACCACCGCATCGAAAAATTCCGCCTCCCGCGACAGGAATCGAAGTGCGGCATGTGTCGCCAGCCTCGGTGCCGTTTTATCGGGCGATCTATGACGCCGTGGGTGGCCGCTGGAACTGGACCAGCCGAAAACGGCTGACTGACGAGGCGCTCGCGGCCATCCTCGATGATCCGCGAGTTGAGATTCACGAACTCCTGGTGCGCGGGGTCTCAGCGGGCTTCGCCGAATTCGACGGCCGTGTTCCCGGGGAAATCGAGCTGAAGCAATTCGGCCTGCGCCCCGAATTCATCGGTCAGGGACTGGGACGTTATTTCTTAAACCAGATGATTCACACGGCGTTTTCGCGCGGCATCCGTCGGTTCTGGCTGCATACCTGCACCGAAGACCATCCCGGCGCACTCCCCAACTACCTCCAGGCCGGATTCGCGATTTATCGGGAAGAGACACACGACTGAATGCGATCAGCCGGTGTCTACATGCGAAATATCCGACCGGGACAGTTGCCCGAGACTCACATCCCAGGACCTGTCCCGTTCATCGCTGCCGACTATTTTCGCTTGGGCCGATACATGTGAGTGGCCTGGCCGATAATGGCCTCGGCCGCTTCCATCAAGGTTTCCGACAGTGTCGGATGCGCATGGATGGTGTCAGCCAGGTCGCGTGCCACGGCTGCCGTTTCCACAGCCAGCGCGGCTTCGGCGATCAGTTCTCCGGCTCCTGCTCCCACGATTCCGACACCCAGCACGCGCTGAGTTTTAGGATCGACTATCAGTTTGGTCAGTCCCTCGGTGCGTGCGATGGACTGGGCGCGTCCAGAGGCGGCCCAGGGAAAGCGCACCACGAGGACTTCACGGTTCTCGGCCTTGGCCTGAGTTTCCGTGAGGCCGCACCACGCCACTTCCGGATCGGTAAACACCACCGCCGGGATGGCCACGTTGTCGAATGAAGCAGGTTCGCCGGCGAGAGTTTCCGCAACAATTTTCGCTTCGCGAGTCGCTTTATGGGCCAGCATCGGTTCACCCGCGACGTCACCCACGGCGAAGATGTTCGGATCGGTCGTCCGCCGTTGCGGATCCACCGTCACAAACCCTTTGGCATCGACCTGCACGCGAGTGTTTTCCAGCCCCAGATTCTGACTGTTGGGCCGGCGTCCAATGGAGACCAGCACACGGTCAAACCGCTCCTCAATGGCAGTGCCATTTTCGGCAATCAACCGGGCGGTAATCCCCGACGGAGTGACATCCAGCGATTCCACACGCGTATTGAGATGAATCGCTTCAAACAACCCTTCGAGTCGTTTTTGCAGTGGCCGGACCAATTCTCGGTCAGCCCCCATGAGTAACCCCGGCAGCATTTCTACAACGACGACTCGCGACCCCAGCGAGGCGTACACCGATCCCATTTCCAGACCGATGTAACCCCCGCCGATGACAAGCATCCGTGGGGGGATTTCGTCCAATTGCAGAGCGCCGGTGGAATCCATCACGCGCGGATCGTTCTTCTGGAACAGGGCCGGCATCGCCGGAGACGAACCGCTGGCCAGAATCGCGTGCCGAAATCGCAAGGAACCTGTTGTCCCATCGGGATATTGCAACGACAACGACTGGGAATCGGCGAAAGTCGCCCGCGCGTTGACGTATTGCACGCCACGAGCCTGGCACAGTTGCCCAACGCCTCCCACCAGCTTTTCAATCACGCTGTTCTTGAAACCGCGCAGCGCCGTGAGATCAAGCTGAGGCTTGCCAAATGTCAGACCGCAGGCCGAGGCATCGTGAGCCTCATGAATCAACTTGGCCACATGCAGCAGAGCTTTCGAGGGGATACACCCCCGGTGCAGACACACCCCGCCCGGCTGAGTCTCGGCGTTCACGAGGGTGACTTTCAGTCCATGGTCGGCACAAGCAAACGCCGCCGGATACCCACCGGGACCGGCACCAATCACCACAACGTCAGTTTCTAACACAGTCGACATCATTCAGTTTTCAGAAATTTCTGTAGAAAAGGGAGCGAGACCCGTCGCCAGCATAAGAGCGGGGCCTGGCTTCGGATCCCCGAAACTCGCCCAACCCGGCGCAAGTTGGCTTACACTTCACTCATCAGGTGGAAGGGATCGGAAAGCAGTCCGGCCAGCTTGACAATAAAGCGGGCCGCATCGGCACCGTTAATCACGCGGTGATCATACGAGAGCGACAGCGGCAGCAGCAATCGAATCTGCGGGGCGCCTTGCAGCACCACCTGCTGCTGACTGGTCCGGGACATGCCCAGAATGGCGACTTCCGGGTAATTCACGATGGGCGTGAAATAGGTGCCACCGATGCCACCCAGGTTCGTGATTGTGAAGGTTCCCCCCTGCATGTCCGCCGCCGTCAGCTTGCGATCACGGGCTTTTTGGGCCAGATCGGTCAACTCGGCAGCCAGATGCACGATGCTCTTGGAATCGACGGCCCGAATCACCGGGACCATCAGTCCGTTCTCGGTATCGACGGCCACACCGATGTTGTAGTACTGCTTCAGAACCACTTCACCCGTCTGCGCATCGTAACTCGCATTAAACCGGGGAAAGGCTTTCAAGGCGATCACAATCGCTTTCATGGCCAGCACAGTCATCGTGACCTTGGGAGTCCCGTCTTTGCCTCCCGCCGACTGCGAGTAACGCTTTCGCGCCGCTTCGAGTTCCGTTACATCGGCCAATTCGTGCTGCGTGACATGCGGCACGACATTCCAGGCCAGGCTAAGGTTGGCCGCCCCGACACGCATCACCTTATTGAGGGACTGCCGTTCGACAGGACCAAATTGACTGAAATCGGGCAGCGGAGGAATAACGAACGCGCCGCCCGTCGCGGCTCCAGCCGCCGCCGGGGCGTCCGCGCGCGTCGACAGTTGCTCGCGAACAAATGCCTGCACGTCCTCCTGAGTGATACGTCCACCAGTCCCCGTGCCCGGAACGCGGTACAGGTCGACTCCCAATTCCCGGGCCAGGCGCCGGGTCGCCGGTCCAGCCGGTGCTGGCACCGTCTTTTCCGAACTGGGACGATCCGTGGCAGCGGTTCCTGCGGTCGCTGTCGCCGATGCGGGTCCACTCGGCGCCTTCTGAGCCGGCGGTTCAGGCTCTGTGATCGCAGCACGCGACGGTGCAGGAGCCGACGCGGCGGCCGGCACCGAGGCAGCCGGCGAGGCCACAGGTGCGGCGGGCGGAGCCGAAGCGGCACCTGTCGTCTGTTCAATCGTCAACAGGGGTGTTCCGACGGCCACCGCTTGCCCGGTTTTCACGTGGATCTTCACGACCTTCCCCGCATGCGGGCAAGGCAACTCAAAGACCGCCTTATCGGTCTCGATCTCCATGACGACCTGATCGGCCGTCAGGACATCACCCACGGACACCTTGATGCCGCCAATGTCGGCTTTTTCAATATTTTCTCCCACGGCGGGGAGCAGAAATTCAATACTCATGATTCCATCTAGAGAAAAACAACACTCGCGGTGTCTTGTGATTGACGTTCAGGAGGCACGGTCAGCAACCACGGGAACGATTCCCGCCGCAGGCCTGTTCCTGGACCTGCCTAGTGCCTGCCCAGCAGGCCGGCAACAGCGCCGGCCTGCCGACGAGTCATCAGGCCTCAGGCTCGCACGGGATTGATTTTGTCCGGGTCGATGTTCAGCGTCCGAGCGGCCTGGGCCACGGTGGCCTCTGGAATTTTGCCTTCGCGACACAGCGTGCTCAGCGTGGCGAACACAATGTGCGGCGAATCGATTTCAAAATGCCGTCGCAAGGCCTGACGACTGTCGCTGCGGCCGAATCCGTCGGTCCCCAACGTCACCAGTTTGCCTGGCACCCATTTGGCGATCTGCTCGGCGACCAGGTGCATATTGTCACTGGCCGCGATAAACGGTCCGGCGGCACTGGCCAACTGCTCTTCGACGTACGACTTTCGCGCCGCTTCGGTGGGGTGCAGCAGGTTCCAGCGCTCGACCTCGAGCGCTTCGCGACGCAGTTCTTTGTAGCTCGTGACACTCCAGACATCGCTGGCCACCTGGTAGTCGCGAGCCAGAATCTGTTGCGCTTCGAGGACGTGTCGCAGAATTGGGCCACTGCCCAGCAACTGCGCCCGCAGAGGAGAACCCTCGACGTCGAGTCGATTGAGGCAGTACATGCCCTTCAAGATGCCTGGCTCAGCCCCCGGAGGCATGGGGGGCATGACATAGTCTTCGTTGTACAAGGTGATGTAGTAGAAGACCGACTCATTCTCGACGTACATGCGACGCAGGCCATCCTGAATGATGACCGCCGTCTCATAGGCATACGCCGGGTCGTAGGTCACCAGGTTGGGGATCGTCGTGGCCAGCAGATGGCTGTGACCGTCCTCATGCTGCAAACCTTCGCCATTGAGGGTCGTCCGTCCCGCGGTGGCCCCCAGCATGAATCCTTTGCAGCGGGAATCGGCCGCACACCAGGCAAAATCCCCAATCCGCTGGAAACCGAACATCGAGTAGTAGATGTAAAACGGAATCGTGTTGACCCCCAGATTGGCGTAGGCCGTTCCGGCGGCAATAAACGAGGACATGGCCCCGGCCTCGTTGATCCCTTCTTCCAGAATCTGCCCATCCTTCGCTTCGCGATAGTAGGCCATCGTGCCGGCATCCACCGGCTTGTACAACTGGCCTGTCGAGGCGTAGATCCCGTACTGGCTGAAAAACGCCTCCATCCCGAACGTACGCGCCTCGTCGGGAATGATCGGGACGATCAATTTGCCAATCTGCTTGTTCCGCAGCAGGGTATTCAACAATCGGCCAAACCCGCCGGTGGTGGAAAGTTCGCGGTCCCCGCTCCCTGCCAGAAATTCCTGGAACTTGTCCAACCCGGGGATTTCGAGAGGCGCAAACGCAGTCCGCCGTTGCGGCAAGGAACCGCCCAGCGACTTCCGCCGTTCCCGCAGGTACTTCATTTCCGGTGAGTCGTCGGCCGGCCGATAGAACGGCGCGTTCGTCACATCGTCATCGGAAATCGGAATCCCGAACCGCGATCGGAACTCCCGAAGTTCTTCGGCATTCCGCTTCTTTTCCTGGTGGCTGGCATTGCGGCCTTCACCACTTTCACCCAACCCGTATCCCTTAATCGTCTTGGCCAGAATGACCGAGGGTGCCCCCTTGCAGTTCACGGCGGCATGGTACGCGGCGTAAACCTTCTCGGGGTCGTGTCCGCCTCGGTTCAGTTTCTTCAACTGCTCATCTGAGTAGTTTTCGACCATCTCGGCCAGTTCCGGGAACTTGCCGAAGAAGTCTTCACGAATGAAGGCGCCGTTTTCGACGACGTACTTCTGATATTGGCCGTCGACCACTTCTCCCATTCGGCGAACGAGTTTGCCGGTCTCATCAGCGGCGAGCAGGGGATCCCAGTCGCTACCCCAGATGACCTTGATTACATTCCAGCCTGAACCGCGGAAACCCGCTTCCAATTCCTGAATGATCTTGCCGTTGCCGCGGACCGGGCCGTCGAGGCGCTGCAGGTTGCAGTTGATGACAAAAATCAGGTTATCGAGTTTTTCGCGCGAGGCGAGATTGATGGCGCCCAGCGTTTCGGGCTCATCGGTTTCACCGTCGCCAACAAAGCACCACACCTTTTGTTTGGACGTGTCGGCAATGCCCCGGTGTTGCAGATATTTGAGGAATCGGGCGTGGTAGATCGACATGATCGGCCCGAGTCCCATCGAGACCGTGGGGAATTGCCAGAATTCGGGCATCAGCCACGGATGGGGGTACGACGACAATCCGCCCCCCTCGGCCAGTTCACGCCGGAAATTCCGCAACTGAGGTTCGGACAACCGGCCTTCGAGGAAGGCCCGCGCGTACATACCCGGCGAGGCGTGCCCCTGAAAATACACCAGGTCCCCCGGATGTTCGGCGGATGGCGCGTGGAAAAAATGGTTGAAGCCCACTTCGTAAAGTGTCGCTGACGATGCATACGTCGAAATATGACCGCCGATCGTGGTGGTCTCTTTATTAGCCCGGACCACCATCGCCATGGCATTCCAACGGATAATGCTCTTAATCCGGCGTTCGATTTCGCGATTTCCAGGATATCGCGGCTGTTGATCAACCGGAATGGTGTTGATGTAGGGAGTATTGGCCGTGAAGGGGAGCATAACCCCTTGCCGATAGGCCTCTTCCTGCAACAGCACCAGCAACTGACGGACGCGTTCCGGTCCTTCCCGGTGTAAAATGTCAGCCAGCGACTCCAACCATTCCGCAGTTTCCGCAATGTCTCCGGCAAATGAACTGCCAATGAGGGTATTCTGAATCATTGTTCCTCTTTTCGAAATCCTTCCATCGCAGCCGCGATTATATTTGCGCCCCCTACCATCGGGGAGCGTGAATCGGGTTATTGACAAATTTTATAGCAAAAATTGCGAATCTGCGGCAGATCAGTTAAGTTAACTCTTGGGATTGATTCATCAGTACAATTCCAGGAGCCGGATGAAGGCTCTGCTGAGCCCCCTGCCTCACCCCTCCGCCCAACGTAACGTGTCAGACGACGGAATGATGCTCCCGATCCTGGAAAAACCAGCCCCCGGACAACAGGCCGTGGCTCTGGAATCGCTGTTGCCGATTTTGCCTACTGGCATCCCCTCAGCAAATCCCTTGCCGATGACACCAGACGAAATGCGGGCTCGGGGCTGGGACGAAGCCGATGTCGTATTCGTCACGGGGGACGCCTACATCGACCACCCCAGCTTTGCCATGGCAATTCTGGGGCGAGTCCTGGAAGCCGCCGGTTTCCGAGTGGCCATGATCAGCCAACCGGATTGGCACAGTTGCGACGCCTGGAGGCGGTTCGGACGCCCGCGACTGTTTTTCGCAATCAGCGCCGGCAACATGGACTCCATGATCAACCATTATACGGCGAACCGCAAGGTTAGGAACAGTGATGCCTATTCGCCGGGCGGGAGGATCGGACTCCGGCCTGATCGAGCCACACGGGCGTACTGCCAACGGGCCCGGGAAGCCTACAAGGGTGTTCCGGTAATTGCCGGGGGGGTCGAAGCCTCGCTGCGCCGGCTGGCGCATTACGATTATTGGAGCGACAAGGTCTGCCGTTCGATTCTGCTCGACTGCAAGGCGGACCTCGTCGCCTACGGCATGGGGGAAGACACCATCGTCGAAATGGCCCGGCGACTGGACGCCGGGGGCACGGTCCGCGACCTGCGTGATCTCCGCGGCGTGGCTTATGCCCTGGGCGCCTCGGAAACGCCTCCGACTGACGCTTTGGTTCTGCCCAGTTTTGAACAGGTCCGCGACGACAAATTGGCATTCGCCGATGCGACGCGAATGATCCACAACGAGACCAACCCTTATAACGCCCGACGCCTCGTGCAATGGCACGATCGACAGGCGGTGGTGGTGAATCCGCCGGCACTGCCTGTCTCGCAGGGGGTGATGGACCGGATTTACGGACTCCCCTACACCCGCCGCCCGCACCCCAGCTACACCGAACCGATTCCCGCCTTCACGATGATCAAAGATTCGGTGACCATCATGCGGGGCTGTTTTGGCGGTTGCACGTTCTGTTCGATTACTGCGCACCAGGGGCGCATTATTCAATCGCGCAGCAAGCAGTCGGTGCTGGCCGAATTGCAGGACATGTCGCAGGACGACAAATTTGGCGGAGTCGTCAGCGATATTGGCGGCCCCACGGCCAATATGTACCAGATGCGGTGTTCGCGACCTGAAGTTGAAGCCGTCTGCCGGCGACAGTCGTGTGTCCACCCGACCATCTGCAAACTGCTGCACACCGATCATGGCCCGCTCGTGCAATTGATGAAAGAGGCCCGACAGACCCCCGGAATCAAAAAAGTCCTGGTGGCCAGCGGGATTCGGATGGATCTGGCGCGACGCTCTCCCGAATACATGCGGGAACTCGTACGACACCACGTCGGTGGTCGCCTGAAAGTCGCCCCCGAGCATACCGATGCCCAGGTCTTGAACCTGATGCGAAAACCGGCCAGCGACGACTTTGCCAAGTTCGCCGAAGCCTTCGATTCTGAGTCGGCAAAAACGGGTAAGCAGCAATTCCTCGTGCCTTATTTCATTGCCAGTCATCCAGGGAGCGACCTGAACGCCATGATCGACCTGGCGGTCTTCCTGAAACGGAATGGCTACAAACCCGATCAGGTCCAGGATTTCATTCCAGCCCCCTTCGACGTCGCCACCGCGATGTACTACACGGGGATCGACCCGTTCAGTCGCAAACCGGTACACATTGCCAAGAACCTGCGCGACCGCAAACTGCAACGCGCCCTGATGCAGTTCTTCAAACCCGAGAATTACTTTGAAGTTCGCGAAGCCCTGCGTGAGGCAGGCCGGCACGATCTGATTGGCAGCGGGTGTGACTGCCTGATTCCCGCCGTGCCGCCGCGCGCCGCTGTCGAAGCGCGGCGTCAGGAGGCCAACACCCGTTTCCGAGGCGATTACGTCCATAAGATCGGCGACGACACAAATGCGGGCGGAGCACCGCGCAAGCCCGGCAAGCGGAAACAATCGCGACATCAACCGGGTAACGCCTATCGCCCCGATCCGAAGCCCGCTCCGGGCTCGCCCGGACACCGCAAAAAGAAACCACCGCACCGACCGGGCGACTGACGCGTTCCGACAACAAACAACTTATGCAGTTGCGCCACGCCCCGCACGAATCTGTTCGCGGAGCGTGGCGACGGGACCAGCAATCCGCAAACAGCGGATTACAACGGATTGGGGGTTGGTTTCTGTGCGGGGATGAGTCCCCCATCTCGCTTCACATGCTCGCGCCAACTTCGCAGACTGGACTGCAACTTGGCGGGGGACCCATCGGCCTGGTAGTCGCGAGTCTTCCCCGTCAGCCGATACACCTGGTTGAAGGCCAGTTCGCGAATGGCCAGTTCGGAATGCCCCATCCATTCCACAAGCTGTGTCGAAATCAGCTTGTCGCGGGCATCGTCTTGTTCATATCCCTGCAGCAAACGGAACACCGTCTCGGCATCGTCCGGGGGAAATTTCTTGGCGAGTTCGTTTTTGAGCAAGGTCTGGTTGTCGGCGTGACGGGGCAGCCAGAGTCGCAATTCTGAAATTGCCGCCCGCCGGGCTTCGACATGCTGTGAGCGCAGGGCATTCACCAGCGGTCCGTAGGCTTCGATCAAACCCAGGCAATCGGTGGCCATGTGGGAAATGTAGGGATTGGGGTCTTCCGCAATGCTCGGTAACGACAGTTCGATCGCCTCGTCGCGCACAAACTTCTTTTCGAAGACGGCGGCTTTCGACTGGGCGATTGAACTCATGGTGAGAGGCCCCATCCACTTGGGAATCTCTCGCAGTTCGCGATGAGGGGGCCGTTCGTTGGCTGCACCTGGACCAGACAACGGCAATTCCAGCCAGTCGCCCCCCTGCACTTCATGGACCTGCCCTGCCGGATCGGTGATCACCGCTGTGCCCCCCGCGATATAGAAGCCTCCGTCATAGGCATTCTTGTCAGCCGTCTCGGGAAGTCGAGTCGGTTCGATCGGCTTGATACTGACTCCACATTGGGCAGTGGTCGGCAACTGCACCTTCCAGATTTCACCGGCAATTGCCACCCGCAATGACAGCACCGCATCCGGGTCGGCTGCTGAACTCGCACGGAACACACAACGGCCACGCTGCAACTCCAGACCAAAATCGCCTGTTCCACTCGCCGCGAGCAGGCCGATGACAGAATGGCCACAGACCGTCAATAATCCCTGCCGATTCGCGATCTCCAATTGACACTGAAAGGGTTCCGGAACCGCGAGCATCGCTCCGGCACCAATCATTTCGCCACGCGGCAACACATACCAGCGTTCATCTCCCAGCGAATAATGCAGCGAGACGCCTTCCGTCGAAAGGTACTTGCACAGTCCCACGGGCCCGATGTTGTCTGGCTGTTCCTCGGGAGGATGCGGCACGGGGCCGGCCGCATCCACCGCAGCGCGGTTTTTCTTGCCAGACTTGCTCGACTTGCCCTTCCCATCCGCCGCCACATTCGCCCCGGCGGCATCTGTCGCATTTCGCTGAAACGGTCGCGCGTTGCCCGCGGGAACATCGTCTTCGGTGTCGCCTGATTCTTTGCCCGAGTCGGCCATCAGGTCCCCGGACTCGTTTCCGGGGTTGTCGGGCGCTTCGTTATCGGCGGCCGCCAGGTTCCCTTTTCCATCGGTCGCATTCTCGTTGCTCGAGTCGCCCCCGAACGGTGAATTCCGGAACACCACGACAGCCCAACACACCAGAACGATGGCAACAATCGCATACCCGAACACGCGGCCGGCGTGCGATTTCGACCGCAGGTAATCTGGAATTTCCGGTTTCTGAGCCACCGCCACCACAGGCTGCCGAGGACGTGCCGCACTGCCTGTGGCCTCAAAATGCACTGGGGCCGCACCACTGGCAACCCCCGGTCGCGCATCGAGCGACGCGGGCGACGCCACGGGTTCGGGAATCGTTACCTTGGCCGCGGCGGGTCCGAGTGCGTACATCCTCTCGCGGGTTTCGGCCGAGACATCCACCGGTTCACTTTGGGCCAGCGT
>JAFEBR010000971.1 GCA_018242565.1 Planctomycetota bacterium
AGTTTCACGTCCAGGCGATCGAGCAGCGACAGATACAGACTGCACAGTTTTCGCTGATCGTCACCAGCGTTCGTGTAATCGAGAACGCGTCCCGTTTCCAGACTGCCTCCCAATCGACCGACCGTCAGCAGCGGGACCTTTGTGGAATCGTGGGCACTGCCCGACCACAGATTCGAAATGAAGACCAGGCAGGAATTATCAAGGACTGTGCGCTCTCCTTCCTGCATGGTCGAGAGCCGTTCGGCCAGGTATGCCAGTTGCCCGACATAGAATCGGGCGACTCGTTCATATGCGTCAGAATGGTCGCTATGCGACGCTGCATGGTGCGACAGCCGAACATCAAGAAACGGGTAGATCAGTCCCGACAAATCGCGGCACATCAACAGCGTCGCGACCCGGGTTTTATCGGTCTGGAAGGCCATGGCGATGATGTCGCACATCAGACGCATGTGTTCCCGGATATCCTCCGGCAAACCGTTGTCCGGGCGAGGCATGATCTCCAGCGGTTGCCCTTTGTGGCGGGCTCGCTGTTCGGCCAGATCCTTTGCCGATCGCGTGCGGGCCACTCGTTTTTCGACTTCGCGGACACTTGTCAGGTATTCGTCGATTTTGGCCCGGTCAGAACGGCTGACCTGCCGACGGATCTGGGTGGCATCCTCTGCGACCCGATCCAGGATGCTGGTGGTGCGCTTGCTGCCCTGATTGTCGAACAGGGTATCAAACGCCAAGGATGGGTAGACTTCGGTGGGGACTGGAGAATTTGCATTCTGCCAGGAGATATGCGAACTGTATGCCATCGAGAAATTCGTCTCGTGGTATCCCGTCAGTGGCTGTTCGCAGGCCAGCACCAGGCTGGCCTGTGGTGTCTGGCCCTCGAGATGGTTCGCCAGCACCTGATCGAGGCTGATGCCTCCTTTCAGAACCGAGCCTTTCTGCAGCGGCGCGCCCGAGAGAATATTTCCCGTCTGACCCGGGTGGATCCCGACGCCGGTGGCATTTTTGTTGAAGAGTCCCGAGATCACGTTCAGACGGCTCTTAAACGGAGCCAGCGGTTCGAGCGTTTTACTGAGCTGCATCTGGTCTCCTCCTCCAGATGCCGACCAGTTGTTGGGACTGATGCCATTGCCCATGAATAAAACCGCAAGGCGTTTGGGCGTCGTCTCTGGGGTGCTGTTTCCCGACGGCTCGGCCGACCATCCGGGGAGTGATTCCAGCCAGGGAAGGGCCATGGCCACGCCAGCACCTCGCAGCAGTGTGCGACGGCTTAACGGCAGGTTTTTTGCAGTCATGGGGCGCTGTTCTCCTGAGACGCGTCGGTTCCGCGGCGATTAAGAAACTGACGACTGGTCACAATTGTTTCCACAAGGCCGTCCCAGCGGTAGTCGTCGGCGGCCAGACGAGCCTGCATGGCGTCCAACAGGTTTTTGTCTGAAGGCATTAACGATCGATTCAAGGCAAACGATAACAGCTTGCGGCACAGGTTCCCGCAGAATTCGTGCTCTCTCTGGCTGTGCAGATACTGGCGCAAGCCGGCAACACCTACTCCCTTGCTGCCATCGGGGTAGACGGCCGCGGCGTCAACCGGTTTTCCGCCGAGGTCTTTTTCCCGACGCTCTCCGACGGGACCATAGCCTTCAAAGGCAAGTCCGAACGAGTCGAAACGCTGGTGGCAACCGGCGCAGGCGGCGTGTTCTCGGTGGCGGGCGAGCAACTGGGGCAACGTGAGATCTCCCAATGCCGCTTCGTCTTTCGGCAATTCCGGTACGTTGGGTGGCGGGGCGGGAATGTTCTCGCCCAAAAGACGGCGCACAACCCAGTAGCCTCGCTTCACCGGACTGGTTCGCAGCCCCGGGGCATTTTTCGTGAGAAAGCCTCCCATGGTCAGCAGGCTGCCACGACCGTAGTGGTCGGCATGGTCGATGCGAACCCAATCGTCGTTGCTACGGCTGGTGGCAGGAATTCCATAGTGCCTGGCGAGAACCAGATTCACGAACGTGTGAGAGCCATACAGCAAGTCGGTGACTGAGCGGTTCGTTTGTACCAGATCGGTGAAAAAACGCACGGGCTCTTCGTACAGCGCTTCGCGCAGGTCGTTGGTAAAACTGGAAAATCGTTCGCGATCCACCGCGTTGTGCTCGGTGAATCTTCTGATATCGAGCCAGTTGCCCGCAAACTCCTCGGCAAGTCCACGGATGCGGTGGTCCCTCATCATACGCCGAGCCTGTTGCACCAGCACGTCCGGACGAGAAAGCTCACCGCGTTCGGCATGCGCCCAGAGCTCGGCATCGGGCAGACTTGACCACAGGAAGAAGCTCAGCCGGCTGGCTAATTCCCACTGTGTGAGCGGCGCCTCGACTGTTCCTGCAGGGGCCAGATCAAAGCGATAACTGAAGTGGGGCGATAACAGAATCCTGGTCAGCGTGTCGCGCAGCGCGTCTTCATGCGAAAGTCCTTCGTCCTCGCGCTGGTGCTGGTAAAATCCCCGCAAGTCGCCAAGTTCTCGTTCTGAGAGCGGCCTGCGAAAAGCGCGGCGTGCAAAGTTGTTGAGTTCTGCAAGGTGTGTTAATTCCGCGGCGGCACGGTCTCGTTCCACTCGGCGAATGGTCTGTTCCATCTCGTCGAAATAGCTGTCGATTGCTGATAGTGCCAGTTCAGAAGCCCCAATTGACTGCGCCTTCTCGCGATACTCGGCGTGCAGTCGTTTCATTTTCGTGGGTGAAACCGCATCTTTATCTTCGGCGCGAGCGAAATCAAAACGTTCATCAACCATGTAACGTGGCGGTTCCGCCCGTTCAAAAAAAATGAAATCCTTGTACTGTCGCAATGGCGCAAGCGTTACGAAATCGAGTTCGCGCCAGAGTTCGTCGAGTTCCTGCCGTTCAGACTCCGTGAGGACCAGTTCACACAACGGTTGATCGTCACGAAAATACCCCTGCATCAGGTGGAAACCCGCCGTCAGCAACCGTCCCTGACCTGCTGCTTTGGGGTCAAAGTAGGGGGCGCGGGCGTAGAGTACA
>JAFEBR010000972.1 GCA_018242565.1 Planctomycetota bacterium
AATACGGCTGACAGGGGTGCAGAAAGTCCCGTTGGTGTGCAGTTTCACGACATACCCTTTCCGGAATAAAGACCAGTCTCTGGTAATTCGTCCAGCACTTGTGACGCGTGCCGCGGAGCCAGAGTTCCCAAGCAATTAGACGGCTCGACCGGTTCCTTTATTAATTTGGCAACGGCCAAATTCCGAAACGCTCCACGGCGAGCGATGGGGCCCTGGTGGTAATACAATGGGAAGACTGGGGCAACTGGCGTGTCGCAGACTGCCGCGATCAGTCCATTGGCAGCAATTGGACTGCGTCAACAACGACATAGCCGTTGGTCCCGGCGTTGGAAATGATCACGACCGCCGTTTTGGGAAATTCAAATTCTCCCAGATCCTGAAAGCCCTCGGCTGTCGGTTTCTGTCGCTGGTTTACCTGCACCAGCTTTTCGCCGGCGGCCGTTTTGATGGTAACCGGGACCCGCTCAGCCCGATTGTCCGCGGGGGTGTAAGCCACCCGCACGCGATATCGTCCGGGCTGAGAGAGCGTGAACTCAAAACGGGCCGACTTCTGTCCCTTCCCGTCATTGCCATCATGCCGATAACCAACTCCCACAAAACCGGCGATCGAGTCACTCTGCGTCCAGTCCCCGGTGTATTGAGCCGAGGTGTCATCACGGACCAGACCCGGCAACTGCCGCACGTCGCGTCCACGGGACGAGGGAACCGTCCAGGCCAGCACCTGTTGATCCGCCAGCAACCGGGCTTTCAGTTGGGCGTAGTCCACTTTTTGGACGGCTACCTGTGCGTCGATGGCAAGTGCGGCTGCCGTGGCGACCGATTGCCCCAGGACCATAAACACGGGTTCCATGCGGATCGAACCATACGCGATATGGCTGGCGGACAGGCACACGGGCACCAGCAGATTCTCGCATTCTCCGTCGCGGGGGATCAGCGCGCGATAAGAAATCGGGTAGGGGGGAAAGCCCCCCACCTGCACATCCCCTTCATTGATCGCTCGCCCCTGATACACGTATCGCTGGACGTTATGCGAATCCATCGTGTAAGCGGCCAGCCCCACCGGTTCGTCGACGACATCTCGTCCCTGGCAATGGTGCTGCGTCATCACGTGCTGGCCGACCATGCGGCGAGCCTCACGAATGTAAAGCTGGTGTGGCCAACCGGCCGATTCGGCGAACTCATCGCGGCACAGTCCCCACCGGCCAATGGTCTGACGGATTTCCGCCGGGACCCGTTCGTCATTCGCCAGAAACCACATCAAGCCCTGCTGGTAGACAACATGGTCACGAAAGATGCGTTCGCGGGTGGCATAATCTCCCTCGGGGTAGTCGTAGTTCGCGCCAATGTTGTCGGTTGAAAACGCACCGCAGTTATTGCAATCGGACTTGCGATTGGGCATCGGCAGGTTCGAGCAGAACGTATCAAACACGCCGGCCTGGATGTACCGCAATAACAATTCGTACCGCTGCGGATCGTAACCAGCGGGCTTCGGGAACGGGATTCGATTCTCGGGCGCATCCGTCAGGCACATTCGAAAATTGTACGCCTGGACCCTGCGGTCGCCTGCTCCTTCATCCCCCGGCGGACCGGCATGAATACCAGGCAGCAGTCCGCTGGCCGGTTCCCCCGGTCGCACATAGGGATCGACCGGCTTGAGGAACTGGTGCTTTGTGGCCTGGGCCGTCTGCACGCCGTTCAATGTCTCGGCGTATTGGGAATTGCTTTCGCGCCCGACTGTGTACGAAACCCCCGCTGCAGCGAGCAGGTCCCCTTCATAGCTGGCGTCGATAAACATCTGGCCGCGGTAACGCGAGCCGTCTTCCAACACGATTTCAGTGATGCGGTTTCCTGCACGCGGAGCACCGGTCTTCAGCCGCAGTCTTTGCTCGTAGAGCACCGTGACCTTGGAATCGGCAAGCATTTGCCGAAAGATCTGCTCGGCGACGTGGGGTTCGAAGGTCCACATTTCGGGCTCGGCCGCAGGGCGCTGATTCTTCTGATAATCGGCACGCGATTGCCGATTCCAGGCCGAGTCATCGGCGTAGTGCTTCCCCAGTCGGCGATAAAACTCGCGCGAGATGCCGCCGATGGCCCCTTTGTTGCCAATGTCGGTGGCTCCCAACCCGCCTGAGGTGAGCCCGCCGACATGCCGGCCCGGTTCGATCAGCAGCACGGATTTCCCCATCCGCGATGCCTGAATGGCCGCCGACACACCTCCGGCCGTCCCTCCGTAGATGATGATGTCCGCCTGTCGATCCGCGGCACGCGTCGTTGACAGGCCCAGGCCGGAGAAAATCGCGCAACAGAGCACCAGGCACAGTCGCGCAGGGCAGGTCAAGCGCATGGAAAACGCCCTTTCCGGGAATTCGAGTCTGCTACCAGAAGACTTCCAGAATCGTCGCCGTTGTGTGGGGAACCACTCGCACGCTTCCCGCGGTCGCCGGCAGCAGCACGGTTTCACCCCGCCGTACCAGCAACGCTTCGCCCGCGGCAGAGACTTCTGTATCCCCAATGAGCACCATGAGAATGCGACCACGTTGCTCGTCCGGCAAATCAAGCGGACTCGTGAGCCGGTGGCGGTTGATGGTGAAATAGTCGCAGGTCACGAGTCGTTCGGCGGAACTCGATCCATCGGGCACAGGCATGGGCTGTGACAACTCAACCGGCCCCCGATCAAAATCGATGCAGGCCAGCGATTC
>JAFEBR010000973.1 GCA_018242565.1 Planctomycetota bacterium
ACATGTTGTCCAAGTCCTCGGGATAACGGCGAAATTCCGGCTGGGCCTGCACGAAGACTTTGTAAAACTGCCCGAACAGAATGAACCCCTGTTCCCAGGTACTGCCCACCACGATCGACAGGTTGTCCATCGCCTTGCCGATCGACACCCCTTTCTGCATCGCCACATCATTGTTGATGACGATTTCATACTGGGGGTAATTGCTGGCAAAAAAGGTGAACAGACCTTTGACTTCCTTGCGCTTCGCCAGCTCTTCGAGAAATTTGTCGGTCACTTCGCCCAACTGCCGGTAATTCATGGTGTTGGTCTTATCGAGCACGCGTACCGAGAAACCGCCGGCCGCACCGAAACCGGGCACGGCGGGAGGCTCGAAAAACTCCAGTTTGACATTCGAGATCTTGCGGCATTCCCGCTCGAGCACACCGATGATCTGCTTGGAGGTCATCTTGCGATCGGCCCACGACTTGAGGTTGATCAGGCAGGTACCGGCATTGGAACCGCGACCTTCCGTCAGCACTTCGTAACCGGCCAGTGACGAGACCGACTGCACCCCATCGACCTGCTTGGCAATCTCCTGCAGTTCGTGCGACTTGGCGTTGGTGTATTCAATCGTCGAACCAGGGGGCGTCTGAATGATGCCGTAGATCATGCCCTGGTCTTCAAGTGGAATGAACCCCGAAGGCAATTGCGTATTGACGAGAAAGATGCCCACGCCAAACCCGGTGATGATCAAGATCGTCAACAGACGCCAACTCACAATCGGTCGCAACAGCGCAGCGTAGCCCCCCGTGACTTTTTCAACTCCCCGGTCAAACAGATGCAGCAGTATCGCCAGCGGACCACGCCACTTCTTCTTCTGCGTCGAATGCGGTTTGAGAATGAGTGCACACAACACGGGGGTCAATGTCAGCGCCACGATGCCCGAAAGTACGATCGAGGTGGCCATCGTGATTCCGAACTGGCGATAAAATGTGCCGACCGGCCCCGTCATGAAGGTGACTGGCACAAACACAGCCGTCATCACCAGCGTGATCGCAATGATGGCCCCACTGATCTCATGCATCACTTCCTGGGTGGCGCGATAAGGCGAAAGATGCTTTTCATGCATCTTGGCATGCACCGCTTCGACCACCACGATGGCATCGTCGACCACGACACCGATGGCCAGAACCAATGCGAACAGCGTAATCAGGTTGATCGACAGGCCCAGCAACTGCAGAAAAAAGAACGTACCGATCAACGAGACCGGCACCGCGAGTGTCGGAATCAACGTCGAACGCCAGTCTCCCAGAAACAGGAAGACCACCAGCGATACCAGTACGAACGCCTCGAACAACGTGTGCAGGACCTGCTCGATCGACGCGTCGAGAAAACTCGACACATCGTAGCTGACCTCGAATTTCATCCCCGGCGGGAAGGACGACTCCTGCACTTGCTTGAGCTTTTCCTTGACCTCTTCAATCACGACCGAGGCATTGGTGCCAGGCAACTGCTTGAGCACGATGGCCGCCGAGGGATGTCCGTCGATGTCGGAATAGATGTTGTAATACGACGGGCCGAGTTCCACCTCGGCGACATCCTTCAGACGCAGGATTTCCCCATCGGGGTTGGCCCGTAGAATGATGTCTTCGTACTGCTCCGGTTTGTTGTAACGCCCCACCCAGGTCAGCACGTACTCGATGGTCTGCGATCTTTTGCCGGTGGCCTGACCGAGACGACCGGGCGAGCCGATCATGCTTTGTTCGCCGATCGCTTTCATCACGTCGTCTGACGACAGGTTGTAGGCCCGCATCCGGTCCAGATTCAGCCAGACCCGCATGGCGTATTGCCGACTGCCGAGAATTGTGGCGCTGCCGATCCCGCGAATGCGCTTGATTTCCGGCAACAGGTTGACGAAGGCATAGTTGTAGAGAAAGTTCTGATCGTGCCCCTCGTCAGTGCTGTAAATGTTGACGTACATCAACATGCTCGTCATGGCCTGCATGACGATAATGCCTTCGCGTTCGACCAGCGGGGGCAACCGGTTCTTCACCGTCTGAATGCGGTTCTGCACGTTGAGCACCGCCACATTCGGGTCAGTTCCCGGCTCAAAAATAATCATGATCGTGGCTTCGCCGGCACTCGTCGCCGCGGAAGCCATGTACCGCATATCCGCCACGCCATTGATGGCCTGTTCCAGCGGAATGAGAACTGAGTCGACCAGCACATTGGCACTGGCGCCGGGATAGGCAACCGTCACGACCACGCTGGGAGGCGCAACTGACGGAAACTGGGAAATCGGCAGGGTCTTAATCGACAACCCGCCCAGGAACAGGATGATGATCGAAATGACGATCGCCAGGGCCGGTCGATGAAGGATTTTTGCAAACATACAGCACGTAGTTGATTGGAATCCGCTGTGGCCGTGGCCAGGAACAATCGCTGCCCCCCACTGTCCGATCTGCGAGAGGCCGGGGAAAATTTCCGCGGCCAGGTCAGACTCCAGGGGGAAAATGCGATCCGAGGTGGGCGCCGACTGTCATTCGGCGTGATACTTCAAATGGGCCACGACGTCGGCCGGTTCCTGGTTTTCGTATTCGACCGAGTCGCCATCGCGCACTTCCCGAATCCCTTCCAGAACAATGCGATCCTCGACCGACACGCCTTTCTTGATGACGTACAGGTCTTCAATGACGTGTTCGACCCGGATTTCACGCTGGTGGGCGACTGCCTCTTCGTCGACAACGTAGACATACTGTTTATCGAGGACTTCAAACGTCGCTCGCTGCGGGATCACCACGGCGTTGTCGACAACCTGATGAATCAGGATGGTGCCGGTCTGCCCATGTCGCAGCAGACCATCGGGGTTCGGGAAATCGGCACGGAATGAGATATTGCCGGTCTGGTTGTTGAAATCGGCTTCAATCGCGCCGATTTTGCCGACGTACGGAAACTTCTCGCCACTGGCCAATACAAGTTCAATCTGCAGACTGTCCTGCTTGTGAGCCAGGTTGGCCTTGTATTCGAGGTAGCGTTTCTCGGGCACATTGAAGTACACCCACATCACCCGGTTGTCGGAAAGGGTCGTGAGGACATCCCCTTCCTGAACCAGGCTGCCATGCTGGTGGTACAGCCGATCGACGATTCCATCGAAGGGCGCTTTGACACTCGCGAAGTCCAGTTCGGCTCCCGCCAACTGGGCCCGCGCTTCGGCTTTCGTGAGCTTCGCCTGAATCAGTTTCACCGCCTGTTCCGAAACGACGTTGTCCTTCCAGAGGCGCCGGGTGTTATTGAATTCCAGTCGCGCCAGGTCGGCTTCCGCGGTCTCGGCGGCGAAACGGGCCTTGTACAGCGTGGGAATGACATTAAACAACACATCCCCCGCCTTCACGACCTGCCCCTCCTTGATGGGAATGGCCTCGAGGTATCCCATTTCCAGCGCACGCACCTTGATGTGTCGCTGCGAATGAATCTGGCAGACGTATTGCTGCGTGATGGTGACCGACTGCGACTGGGGACAGGTGGCCACAATTTTGTGTGCCTCATGATGCACCTGTTCTTCCGGCTTGTGGCAGGCTGACAGCAACAGGGCAGCCAGCAGGCCGACACACAGGCTTGATCCGATTTTCATAACTGGTCTTTCCAATAAGGCCCAATGGGCAGGTCGAGAGCGCTCGGGGCAGGAACTGACAGGAGCAGAGACAAACCCGCCAGGGTTCGAGTCGCCACTCCCGGGAGTTGGCAGGCAGGTCAAGTGTTCAGACAGATCGGTAAGTTTACGACGTTCATTACACGACATACGTTTCATCAATTTCATATCGCAATTCTACCAGTCGAGCAAGCGGATCAGGTTATTCTGAACGAAATGTAATTCGACGCGCGCAACGGGTTTTCACCTGGCTATGCGCGGGTGGCAGTTTTCTTGCCAGACACAAACAATCAGACAGAAACGTCGCCCAAAACAACTTGAGCGCGCAGCGAGTGTGCTCGTCCGCAAGATGCGAGTGCGGCGATGGTCAACAGCGCCGACAGGCCCCGAGATTGCCCGGCGCAGATCAATGAGGCCCGCAACACTCCAGCCGGCAAACGGCACTCGCTCGACAGTTAGTCGACGCGAGACAATGGCGGTTCAAAATCGCCTGGCCCACGAAAAACAGCCGTTGACAGATTACGAATCTGAAAGAGTCCAGCCCCGGGGCATCGGTAATCGACGATGCTCGGGCATGCCTGGCCATTGTTTGAGTAATTGCAGCAGATTCTGCTCGATCGTCTGCGTGATCTGATCGAGCGGCAGATGCCCCACGCGTCGCACCGAAAAGGGCTGCTGCAATTCGAAACCGATCTGATCGAGCGCCATGATCGGGTAAGCCACGAACATCGTCACCAGCGGTGTCAACCAGCCGACTTTGTCCAGCAGGGCAAAGGGCAGAGCGAGCAGAAAAAACAGAATGAATCGCCGAATCTTGATGGCATACGCCCGCGGCAGTGGGGACTTCAGAATCCGTTCACAACCCCCGATGTGGTCAATCAACGCCGCTCGCTCACGGTCGACCTGCAGCAGCGTGAGTGCATTCAGGTTGTCCCGCCCGAATCCTTCGCGCAGCAGGCGAGCCAATTGCAAGGCGACAAAACCGGGCATGTGATCGGCATTGGCGATTCGCTGAGCCTCGTCGCGGCCGAGTAAGCGGGCGATCTCGGGCAATTCTCGCTCACCGCGCAGGCTGCGGCGGGCAACGTGGGGAAAGGCCGCGGCCCAGCGGACGAAGGTCGACCGCCAGGCCGGATCATCCGGTCCATAGGTCAAGCCGCTGATCACCAGATTTCGCGACTGGTTGACGATGCCGCCCCACAACTTGCGAGCCTCCCACCAGCGGTCATAGCCGGCGTTCGTCCGCAAGACCAGGAACAGACCGAGGATCGCCCCGGCCACCTCGTACGGCGCGACGGCCAGATGAAAATCCAGCTCATGGGTCACCTCATTGGCGACCCAGATCGCCAGCGCGATCGTCCCGAAGATGAAGACCTGCCCGATCACGCGGGGCGTGACCGAGCCATGAATGGCAACCGCTTCGGTCCAGAAACTTCCGGGTTCGTAGGCATTGCTCATGGCAGATCCTCATATCAGGGAATTGACATGTTCATCCAGCCGCCCGCACGATACAGGTCAGTTCGCCGCATTGTCCCAGTTCCCCTGGGCTGTCCACCGGTAAAACTGGTTTCCTTCCCAGGCGACCAGGGTCACCCAGCCATGCGAGATCAACTGACGCACAATCGCGTGAGTCTCGATGATCTTTTGCAGTGTCGAGCGGTTCGCTTCCACCACGACCAGCAATCGCAGCGGTTCATGCTGCAATTGCTCGCCGTCGTGAATCGACTGCCACGGCAATCCACCCATCAGATCGCCACCGTTCCCCTGCAGGACTCCAAACTGCCCCACCACGTTGTGGATCAGCTTGTTACCGCTGCCGAACGCGACCGGATCGACTGTCGAGGCGTAGTACTGGAAGTTGATCCAGTTCGCGACAACCATCGGAGCCGTCAGGATCAATTCGAGAACTTTCGCCTGCGGATCGAGTTGCTGATCGTAGCTGTGCAGGAAAGTCCGGCCACCCAGATTCAGCCCCGCTGTCCGCGACCGCGGCGCGACGATGAACGCGGCATTGCCAGCCAGCCCCCACTCGGGCCGAATTTCGGCCCAATCGACACTTTTCGCGAGCACCTGGCTGGCATCGGTCGCGCCCAGTCGAGGGCTGCGTTCCGCTCGAGTCAGTCGCCCGGCCTCGATGAACCAGCGTTCGACCTCGGCCAGATCAATCGCATGCGAGGTCGGCACCAGATGCCGGTCGCAGATCTTGATGTTGTCGGTCGTGGTCTCATGCACGGCCGCGAGGAACCAGGTGGTGTGAGGAATCACAATCCCCCGTGCTGCCAACCCGAGCCGGACCTCCCCATCATTCAGCAGGGCCGCGGCGAACCGGGCGTTGGGTTCTCCTGAGTGCCCACCGCAGGCACCGCAGTCGAGTGCCGCCCGATACGGATTGTTGGTCACCTGCGAAGCATGCCCGCACAGAGTGACGAGTCGAGCGAAGTCGTTGACCAACCCGAGATTGCGCAGCATGTTCTCGGCCACGTCAACACGTCGAGCCGCAGGCAAGCCATGCGCTTCAGCCGCCTGCAGATCAGGCCCCAGGTGCTCGCAGAATCCGGTGGGGACACCATCATGCTCCGCCGACGCGACAGGTCGCGACCAACTGAACGAGTCGGTCAACAACTTGCCGAGAAACGTCCACCCCAGTGACTCGACATACGTGAAGCAGGCCGTCGCCGACGTCTGGAACGATTTCCACAACTTGCGGCCCAACCGCACGGTGCCGCGCTGCTGCACCGCCTGTTCCTGGTCATGGGCTTCGAGACCGTGCAACGTTTCCGGCACTCGAAAACTCGGCTGCAGCAGAACGGGACACTGAGCCGATCCGTTTTCGAACCCCAGGGG
Source organism: Planctomycetota bacterium (assembly GCA_018242565.1). GTDB lineage: Bacteria > Planctomycetota > Planctomycetia > Planctomycetales > Planctomycetaceae > JACQFH01. Next base: position 6,473 of record JAFEBR010000973.1, read on the forward strand.
CGCATACTCGATGGGCATTCCGAAGAATCCGGCGAAACCGAAGGTCTCAACACCGGCATCGACAGACTCGAGGTTGCGACGGAAGACTTCCGACCGCACATCGATGCAGAACACCATCTGCAGCAGCTTTCGCGACACCGGTCGCGAACCCGGCTTGACTGTCGCCAGCTTCTGCAGCAGGTCAGTGCGGTATGTGCGCTCCACCGCCACTTGCAACACATACCGGGCAAGCACGTCAGCCGTCGGCGCCGGAGGCACCGCCACGTCACCGGCGGACGCAGTGTCCGCCGGCCACAGGGCCAACGGCCGAGATACTTCAGGTTGTCGCGAGAGGGCCACATCATACGCCAGCCGCATGGCCACCAGACCGATCAGATCGTCGTTGACCTGGCCTTGAGCCTCGGCCTTGCGGACCTGGTAGCGAATGAACGACGCCCAGCCGGAAACCGAGAAGGCCGTGCACAACAGGACTGGCCGGAAGTGGGTGGCGGGAACATCCAGCGTCAACAGCAGTTCCTGCACTGCCTTTCGCGGATCGGCTGGAAGCTGCTCCACAAACTCACGGAACCCGTGCAGGCCGAGCATGTCCATCCGGTGACTGTACCGCATCGCCTCGCGCCAGGCCTGGTACAGACCGGCCCCCTGCCACGGATTGTGCCAGGCTGCCTGGCCGGCGTCGAAGTAGCCAGCACAGTGTCGCGTGATGTCATTGACGATGTGGCTGTTCCAACTGCTCGATTGTTGTTCGTCGACAACCTCCGCCACGGTGCGGAAGCGGAGTTCCCGAATCGACGCCCCGCTGTTCGTCGACTGCAGCCAATCCAGGACTTCCGACAACTCGAACTGGCTGTACCATTGCGGATACTCGGTGGCACACTGCTGGTAAGCC
>JAFEBR010000974.1 GCA_018242565.1 Planctomycetota bacterium
CGCTGCAATGCTGTTCGCAACCGAGTTTCGTTGGGTTCGAGATTCGGACCTGGATTTACGCGCCATCGACGGAGAGTCAGGATCAGCCCTGACGTTTCAACGATGACAAAGAGAACATAGACGGCGAGCAGCCCCCCCCAGGCGGCGAACTTCGCGAAACCGTCGAGGGCCGGCAACCCCCACCAGGCCAGCAGCAACATCAACGCTAGAAATATCAGCGATCCGCAGAGCAGTCGCGTGCCCACCCGCATCAACAGGGTCCGCTCGGCACGTGTCGCCGCGACTTGCGCCGGCAGCCAGAATCCGACCCAACCCCCAGCCAGTCCCCCCAGTGCCCCCAGGAAACTTCCGACAAGCCCCGCCGAAACAGCCCCGCCAGCCAGAGCCGTGGGGCCGGCAGAAGTGCCCGCCGCAACTCCGCTTGTTCCTACAACGGCGGCCCCTGCCAGGGCCGTGTGCGTCCCCGTCGCCGTCATGCCTGCGCCGGCCAAGACCGCCAACGTGAATCCGCGTGTCGGCCGGGTGCGCGACAAAACGCCTGCGACCAGATCGGCCATCTGATCCCGCAACAGCGCGCGCCCGCGCGACAATCGCTGGCGGACCGTTTCTTCCGTCAAATCGAGCGCTCGCGCCACATCCGTGATCGACTGCTGTTCCCGATAATAGAGCAGCAACGGCTCGCGGTAAGTTTCCGGAATCTGTTGCAGCGTCTGCCAGACCAACTGGCCTTCTTCCCGAGAAACAGCGACTTGCGCAGGATCGGCCGTTTCGGCCTCCCGGTCGCTGACCGCCACTTCGGAAGTTCCCGCCGATCGCCCGTTTCGCGCGCCGGCCTGCAGCGCCAGGTTGCGGGCAATGCCGCACAGCCAGGCTTTGAGTTTCCCGGGTTCGGCCAACGCCAACCTGGTGCGCCACGCCGCCCAGAAGGTTTCCTGGGCGACATCTTCACTGAGCACCAGATCGCCACAGATGTTGTACGCCACGGTACAAATCAGCGTCTGATACCGCTCAATCGCCACCTCGAAGGCCTGTTCACTGCCCAGGCACACCTGGTTCCACAGTTCGGAATCGGACAATCGATGAAAAACGGCAAGTTGCGACATGATGAGACCTGGAAGGCGTCCTACTGGAATTCTGCCGGTACCGCAATGCGACCGGCCTTCCTCTCCAAGTGCCTCGATCTCCCGCCTATGTGACAAGAAATCGGTCGTTCCCACATCGAATTTGGTGTGTTGACCGCATCCCCGACCGCCAAACGGCTCGATAACGAACTGATCGGCGACCTGCACACGAATTGGGCTAAGCTGCCAATCCCTGGTACAGGTGGTGAATGAAGGCCGCATTATCGCACTGCAGGTAGTGCATGGCCCCACCCATTCGGGAAAAGCTCTTGCAAAACCGCAAATAATAGGCCGGGTTGGTTTTAGGGGGCTCTCCCTGAGTCCAGTCCCAGCCACCTCCATCCTGCAGATCCACGACAAATATCGAATGTCCTTGAACTACGCTTCGTCCCGACAGCAGTCGCAAGTTGTTGACACAACTCAAGCTCTTTTCAAACACTTGCGGCCCCATGATGGCGGACCCCACCGACAGCACGACGCCGCCGTCGAGTTGATCAACCGACCCGCCAAACAGCTTAAAGTCCCATTCGGCTCCCCGACCGATCGCCGAGCCACTGAAGACGGGATGGTTCGAGATGATGTCATACCCGATTCCCGGGTGGACTGTCACAGGCACACCATGCCCGTACGCCTGACCGAGAATCGAGGCCTGTTTCCAGCGATGATGAATGTCGATGCGGCCCTCGGCCCAGCCCTGTTCACGCATGGCCCGCAACAGGTCCGCCCGCGCCGAAGTGAGCGGGTGGGTTGGATCTGCTGTAATCGCGGCTATGAGCTCGGCCTGGCGGGGCAGCGTCACGCCATCTTCGTGAATCAGTTTTCCCAATGCGCAGCCATACCCCAGTCCCGACTGAGCACCGGCGAGAATGGCCCGATGAATATTGGTCGCCGTTTCGTCCCAGGTTCCGAACGTCCCCGAGGCCACATTCATTTCCACGCTTTCCGTCGACGCTCCGTACCAGGCATACTCCCAGTCGTGAATCGTTCCGGCCCCATTGGTCGCCAAATGCGTCAACCACCCCCCGGCCATCAGACGTTCCAGAATCCGGGCGGCACCGTTCCGCAACAAGTGCGCTCCGTAAATCAGCATCACGGTGGCGTTGCGTTCTCGCGCCTTTCGAATCTGCTGCACGCACTCGGAAATCAAACCGACATTCCGCGGCGCACACGGCGGTGGCACTGCGGCCGGATCAATCAGGATGTCATCAGCCCGAGTCAGGTGTTTTCGCTCCGAGAGCGGAAACACTTTCAGACGACTCAAATCGAGGGGTTTAATCGGCATGCGGATTCTCGGAGTAAAACACGGGAAGGCATAAGTCCCCCAGTGGCACCGTGACGATGATGACTACCACGTCCTCAGTTCGAGGCCACAGGAGACAACGTCTCGAGCAAATGCAGTCGGGTGGCCAGCAATCGCTTGGACAGCGCGGCAGCCAGATGGGTCATCAGACTGTAGCCGAACTCGTGATCGACGTGGCACAACGTTCGCAACTTGTCACCAGGCAGGCAGATAATGCGTGAGTCTTCGGTGGCCGTTGCCGAAGCGGTGAGCGATCCCTCACCTAACAGGGCCGACCACGCCAGCAACTCGCCCGGGCCCACCGTGACAATCGTGACGGGACCGCGTCCAGCCCGATGCATGTCGAGGCGAAAATGTCCCGACTGCACCAGAAATAAATCGGGGCAGGCCTCTCCCTGACGAAACAGCGTCTCTCCCCCCGACACGGTCTGCACCGAGGCCATCGTTTCGAGGGCCTGCAAGGCACGCGGGGGCAAGCCTTTAGCAAACGACAATTCCCCCAGTGCTCCGGCTTCCAGCATCGTCAACTTCTTTCGGATCGGTAATTCCGCGTGATCAGGACGGCCTGAGTATATGGAGGCTCCACAGAGGCGTCAAACTGCGGTGGACTGCCGTAACCTTCGGCATAACCCCGCCCGCCGCACCCTGATCGATAGAGTTTGTGCTGTATCGCCAGCCCCCCTTGATTGCCGTATCAGAACTCTCCGATATAAGAACCGGGCGGCAAAACTTTTGCAGCTCTCCCACCTTGATGCGTTCGCCGGTTGGCGCGCCTCCGGGCGCGTCCCCGAACGTTCTCTAAGCCTATTTGCATATGGAGAAGCAACATGGACATCCCTGTTGTCATGCTGACGATCTTACTGTTGCTGTCCGGAAACAATTCCGGATTGCAGGTGGGCAAAACGACGTCGGAACCTGTCGCTGTTGTGGATAGCTTTGTTGAGGTCCCCCTCGACCAGCCAGCCCCACAATCGCCGGCGGCTCCCGACCCCAATGCCTCCGAAAACAATCTGAACGCGAATCCCGAAATCGCAACTGACGCAGCACCTGCCGTCGAGGCCGTTCCGGCCGAAGCCGCAGCCATTGCTACCGGTGAACAGATCGGGAACGAAGCCATTTCCACCCCCATCGAACCCTTGTTCGTGGAGAGTGCGAAACCGGCCGAAGAAGTCCCTGTGGCGGCCACGGAATCGACACCCGTCGAAACAGCGCCCATCACCGCTGTTCCCACTGACGTGACAGCCGTGGAAACGGTGCCGGTCGAAGCCACTCCGGTGGCAGCGACCCCCAGCATCGAACAGCCCGAGGTTCCGTCACTGCCTACGACCGAACTGGTCGAAACGCAACCGGTCGAAGCCGTCCCGGCGGTCGAGACACCTGTCACGACTCCAGCCCCCGCGGCTGTAGTCGAAACAGTGCCGGCGGAAACGATTCCGGAAATCGCCAACTCCATTGAAGCCGCGCCGATCGAAAGTCGCCCGGTCGAAGTCGCTCCCGTTCAGGAAGCGCCCGTCGCCGAGACCATCGCTCCTGCGGTTCCTGTGGAAAGCATTCCGGCTGAGACCACCCCGGTGGAAGCCCAGCCGGTCGAAACGGCCCCTGTGGCCAATCCTGTCGAATCGGTGATCGTCGAAACGGCCCCCGCTCTGGAACAACCCCGTGCGGAACAGCCCATCGCCGTCGAACCGATTGTCGAACAGCCTGCTGTCGAACAGCCCGCGATCGTAGAACCTGTTGTGGAACAACCGATGGAAATCATTCCGGCCCAACCGGTCGTCGAAGCCGCCCTCCCGGCGGAATCCACACCAGTCGCCGAAGTTCCCGCGGAAACCACACCTGTGGAAACCGCTCCGATCGCGACGATCCCCGCTGAAGTGACTCCCGTCGAAACCGCTCCTGTCGAGACGACACCCGTCGTGGAAACAGCTCCGGTGGAAACGGCTCCCGTGGCTGAAGCGACGACCACTCTGCCCGTGGCAGAACCGGTTGTGGCTCCCACAGAAATCGTCGAGAATCCGCAACCCCAGGTCATTGAGACCGAGCCAGCCAACGGACCGGCCCAGCCGGAAGTTCCCGCGGAATCGGCCCCGGTCAACCTGCCCGCGGAAACGACCGATCCTGTGGCTCCGCCCACGCCATCACTGGAAGCGACTCCCGCTCTCACCCCGGAAGCTGCCCCGGCGATTCCCGCCGAACAGCCCCAGGTGACGGAAGTCACTCCTATCGCAGAACAGCCCGTCACCGCTGGCACTGAACCGCCTGCGGCCGCCGCTGTTGTCGATCCGGCTCCTCAGATTGAGGAACCCATCGATGCGATTTCGCAATATTCCGGCAGTCCGGAAGAGTTCATACCCGCTGTCGCCCCGGAAACGATTGTGAACGACGCTGTCGTCACACCGTCCGCCGAGACGATTGAGCCCGCTCAGCCCACAGCCGAGCCGGCCCCGGCGATTGAACCCTCCGCGGTGGAAAGCTTCGGCAATATTCCTGCTCCTCAGCCGGAAATTGCTCCGCAGACCACACCGGAAACTGTGCAGGAACCCGCCCCCCAACCAGCCGCCACGATCGTGGAGCCGGTGATCGAACAGCCTGTGCTGGTCGAACCGACGCTCGTTCCGGCTGCGGAAGGCGCACCAGTCCTGCCGGGACACCTTGACGAACAAGTGATGCATTGTCCTTATTCCGGGGCTTATTCCCGTTCCTCGGCCTTCGGCCGCTGATTATTCGCTCGCGCTGTTCGCGCACCTGCAGTTGAGTGCTCATCGACTCAGGACCAGCGAATAGGAGACACCGCCCTGGGTGGCGTACCCCGCCTCCCCAGGGCCTGTCTATTCTTTGGGCCCTCCCACCGAGCTTGCGGCGACGAACTGCCAGGCCCCCTTCCGCAAAAATTGGCACTTTTTCCGTGATATCGCGAGCCTCACGTCGCCTAGACTCTGCCGGAGCGACTGAAAACCCGTCGAAAACACCTGAACTTCCAGCCAAATCGCCGCCCAACGATGCTTGCTTTTCGTGATCACCGTCCTACCTGGTCCACCCGATCATTCCCGGCCCGCGGATGTTCGGAGGCCGGTCGGCTCGATAGAATGCGGTTTTCCCGCATCTCGGCCTCGGTACCCGGGGGGCGCCCGTCGGAATCCCAGCCGGCATCGCCGCAATTCCATGCAGTCACCACACCCAACGATCCGGGTGCCCACTCGATTTCCGCAATCCAGCCCCTGTCGATTTTCATGCAGGCTGGTCTGCGTTCGATTCATTTCTGTTGAAGGTCCAGACCATGACTGACGAACTCCTGATCTTCCTGCTGATCGTCGGCTTCGGCACCGCGCTGTTCATTCCGATCTGCACGCTGGTCGTGGTATTGAAACTCCGCCGGGAACAAACCGAACGTCTGCAGCAGTTTCGCAAGGAACTCCTCGGCTTGCGCGGCGACATCAAGAGCCTGAAAACCCGGGAATCGGTCGTCCTGGCCCCGGCACCGATCACGCCGGCCCCCTCGACCGAGATGCAACCCGCACCGGTTCAGCCCACAACCGGACAACCCACAACGCCCCAGCCCGCTCAGGAAATTCCGACCGAGACCGTGCCCACCCCGGTTCCCGAC
>JAFEBR010000975.1 GCA_018242565.1 Planctomycetota bacterium
AATGAATCTCCAAATGGAATCTTTTCGTCGGGTGATCGGTAAGTAGCCGGATGGTTTTCCATAAAGGGATTCCACGGCTTAACAACTCTTCCGTTGAGTTTCATCGAAAACGAACCGTCCTCGATGAAACGATGAAACGTCAGCGCGAGATGATCACGAACTTGATCGATGGCATCATTGAAGCGCGCATGCGCGGTTGCACCGCTGACGGAGTCGTCGGCTAGAATCCGGTCAAGGGTACTCCAGACGATTGCCGTGCCTTTGGCCTGCTTCTTAATCGTATGCAAAAACGGAACCGCAGCAGCCGTTGGCGTTGTCAGAAGTCGCCATTCCCTCTCGGCCGCCACATAATCCAAATCCCAGCTTCTGACCGCGAGCTCGCTTCCAGATCGCCGCGTTAACACACACAGCTTTCGACACTGGGAGAAAGATGCGGTCTTCAGGCCGAGACCGAATCGGCCCAAGTCCTTCTCACTGCGACTAATAAGGGGATTACGGCTTCCAGGCCGCATGGCTTCGTGCAGTTCCGTGGAAGACATGCCACAACCGTTATCGACAATCGAAATATACGAGTCCTTTCCATTCCAATGGAGATGGACATCTGCCGATTTGGCTCCCGCAGCAATGCTGTTGTCGATTATGTCCGCGATGGCGGTAGGCAAATTGTAACCAATCGACCTCAGCGCTTCGATTAACGACGCAGGCTCCGGTGCGGCGATTTCGTAATCCATATCCAAATTCCCGCCGTTCTCATTGACCTCGAAAACGCCGAATCCAACATGAAGGTGTCGATCCAGCCTAATCGGTGGATTCCATGTAAGCAACTACGCAATATCATTCTCTGACCCGTCAAAAAAATGTGCCCATGGCAACTCACGCATTTAGAGAACGTCCCCCTTCATTCGCATCGACGCTAAAGCGGATTCCGCCATGGCGGCTGCTTGCCCGCACGCTGCTTCTGAACAGTTCTTACTGTTTGGGCGCTCAGCCAGCCGTCGCACGTCTTGGG
>JAFEBR010000976.1 GCA_018242565.1 Planctomycetota bacterium
CGGCTCGTTCCTCGTCGCTCAATTCGATAGCAATCGCACGCCGCATAATGTTGATTCTCCCTGATTTAAAGGTCGAATCACTCAGGGCGCAAATACTGTGCCGAACTTTCAGGACATTACACTAGTCGTCGCCAGCAGGGGATCGGGACGCGACCGGATTGCCCCGCAGGTGTAGCCACCCATATTCCCAACCGTAGACGAACATTCCGGACCCATCCATCCACTAATCTTCGATCATTAATCGCAGATCATTAATCGCAATTGACATTGACGGCACAAAGATCACGCGCCTACACTCCACGACATTGCGAAGGCCGGAATCATGAAAGTTGGGCCAGCTTTGGGCTGTGCCATGATTTTGCCTGCACCTGTTACGGGAGGACACTGAGTATGCGTACGCTTCGTCTCACGGGCTGCCTGCTGTTGGTGGTGGTAGCCACCGGCATGCCGAGTTCGGCCCACGCCGACAGTTTTATCTTCGGTGGTACGGACAATACCGCCAATTATCTGGAAGTCACGACTACGACGGGCACCGTCATTTTAAGTACAGATACGAACCAGATCCTGTCCGGTTACAACAATCAAGGTTGGTGGTCGCCGGACGTGGGAAATAGCGACGACAACGCGAACTTCATTGTGGGAACGATTGCCATCGACTCCTTCGTGGCACATTATCATGACTACTTCACGTTTGACATCACGCGACTCGCCGGTCAGACGGTCACCGGCGTGACCCTCAATATCCAAAACCCGGGGTTTAATACTTCTACTGGGACCTACTCTGTGTACGACGTGTCGACCGACCCTTACACGCTCAATGCCAATGGAAACGGTCCGAATACCGCCATTTACGATGACCTGGGGTCCGGCAACCTGTATGGTTCGCAGACGATCCCGCTTTTCAACGATTCAGAGTATTTTATTGCCTTGAACTCGTTTGCCGTGAATGATCTGCAAGCGGCGATCGACAATGGCGATACTTACTTTTCAACAGGCGGGGCGTTTGTCGGCGTTCCTGAACCCTCAACGCTCGTGATGTCGTCGCTGTTCGCAGGTGCTTTCGGCATCGCAGCACTGCGACGCAACTGGAGCAAGTCGCGGAAGATTTCCGCCTGATCCTGGGCCCTTCTTGTTGACCCGCGAGATTACCCAGCGGCGCCGTTCAGCAAACGGTCGCCGCTGGTGTCGTTTTGGGGTGACCCTCCGCCGGCGGCCGCGATGAGAGCAGGTGGATCAAGTTAACTTCGCCACCTGGCGTTCGAGAAACCGGCGTTCTGGCTCCTGTTTGGCCAAGGCCAGTGCCTGTCGATAGGCCGCGACGGCTTCCTGCCGACGTCCCGCACGGCGGAGAAAATCGGCCCGCGCCGCGTGCAGCAAATGGTACTCAGCCAGTTCCTTGCGGTTTCGCAGGGGCTCAATCAAGGCCAGGCCCGAGTCCGGATGATCACGCATCCCCACCGCCACGGCCCGATTGAGTTCAACCACCGGCGATGGTGCCGCCTGCAACAGCAGGTCATACCATTCGACGATCCGTTGCCAGTTCGTCAGGTCCGCTGTCGGTGCCTCGGCGTGCACCGCGGAGATCGCCGCCTGCAGGCCATACGTGCCCACCTCTCCCGTTTCCAGCGCCCGGGCCAGCCAGCCTTGCGCTTCGCGAATCAGTTCGCGGTCCCAGCGCGTGCGATCCTGATCCTCCAGCAGCACCAGGTCCCCGGCGTCGTCCGTTCGAGCGGGCCGACGCGATTCATGAAACAGCATCAGCGCCAACAGTCCAAACACCTCGGCATCGGGAAGCAGTTCGCACAGCAGACGTCCCAGCCGAATGGCTTCGCCCGACAAATCCGCACGCGTCAGCGATGGCCCCGAAGTCGCCGAGTAACCCTCGTTGAAGACGAGATAGCAGACCGCCAGAATCGACTCGAGACGCGCGGGCAAGTCTTCCCGGTCGGGAACCTGAATCGGAATCCCCGCGTCCCGAATTTTGGCTCGGCCGCGGACGATGCGCTGGGCCATGGTCGCAGGAGCCACCAGAAACGCCGCGGCGATTTCGTCGGTCGTCAACCCGCACACTTCCCGCAGCGTCAACGCGACCTGAATCTGTGGATCAATCGCCGGGTGACAGCAGGCAAAAATCAAGCGCAGGCGATCATCTTCGATTTCGCCCTCAGCCGGCCCTTCGTTGCTGCGAGCCAGATCCTCCTGCCGGCGCACGAGTTCAGGCTGTAATTCGTGAAATTTCGACCGCCGCCGGAGCGTGTCAATCGCCCGGAATCGACCCGTGGAGATCAGCCAGGCACGGGGATTGGCCGGTACGCCTTCGCGCGGCCAGGCTTCGGTCGCCGCGGCAAAGGCCTCGGCCAGCGCTTCTTCCGCCAGATCCAGATCGCGCAACAGGCGCACGAGCGTCGCCAGGACCCGGCGCGACTCCGTGCGGTAAACGTCAGCGATGAACGTCGAAGGAAACATTGACAGATTGACCTGGATTATCCGCGAGACCTGCCCTCCAACCAGCCCCGACCTGACTGTCGGGCGACCTCTCGGCGAGGCAGGCGGAAGGCGAGAGTCGCTGTCACAGGAACGCGACGCGAGCATATTGTGCGATCATATTGGATGGGGAAGCGGGTCGGAACCCGTGCCGCCTCGGATCGGGAACCAGCCGACACGGTGCGAGGAGGAACCCATAAAAACCGCTCACCGATTTACGATTCCGGACTTGCTTCTCAAGGTCTCCCGCCGTACAAATATATACAGATACACACTACAGTACACAAGGCCACATTTTCGCCGTCGGTCGATTTTACTGGCGACAGCACCCGGAGTGCGCAAAGTGTCCGAATGGCAATTCAATTTTCGAATCGGACAGCGAATTACCCGACGGTCGACCAGCGGCACCGTGACGGGGATGCTGCTGCGGGATCGGCGATACCCAGACACCGACGAATCATATTCGCCGACGCTCACCTGTGCCCCACGATCCTGTGCCGAGTTCAGCGGTTTTGAAAATTTGCAAAATCGGAATTCTTTGAG
>JAFEBR010000977.1 GCA_018242565.1 Planctomycetota bacterium
ACGCTGCTGGCGCAGTTCACTTGCAATACGAACGATGCCGCGTGTTGCTTTTGGGGAACGCTTGTTGTTCCACTGGCCTTCGATTCGACCGCTCCCACTCCGACATGGAGCGGCAGCGGTGGCGGCGCCACTCTCAAGGTTTACTGGAGTGGCAGTTGGTGGATTGATTTCAACATTCCGGGGTGCAGTACCGGGACAAGACAGCTTCAACCGTCACCGAACGGTTGTTTCATCACCGATGTCGGCGGCCCGAGTTCATGTTGCCCTGGGGCCGGCTCCTACGCGAGCCTTTCCCTCGGCGTTGTGATTATTAACCCGTCCGGGCCGTGTCCGATGCCGCCGCCGGAATCCCCGTGTTGCGAGACGGGTGATTGTGCGAGTACTGCTCCCATCCGATATTCGACCGGCACTGTCATGCAGTCCGCTACAGACCTGATGACCGGCCAAGGGGGAGTACCGTGGGGACACACCCGCAGCTACACCAACGCCCTCCCGTATCCAGTTAATGCAGGAAACGGTTGGAACTGGCAGGTTGCAGAATGGCCGTATGTAGTCGGTAACCCGACCGGTACCGTCACCATCATGGGGGCATCCCAGAATGTCCTGTGGTTCGACGCAGTGGGCTCGGGCTATGTGGCCCGGTTCAACGTCCGAGACTCCCTGCGACTCGACTCGGTCAACCAGCAATATGTCTGGACGATGCTGGACGGCACGGTAACGCGGTTCTCCTCCAACACCGGCGCGTTCATCAGCCGGTCGGATACGGCCGGCAATACAGTTTCGATTTACTCCAGCAACACCAACAACAGCAACCCCACCGAAGTTCGCCGCACATTCACCGGCTGTGGCTCGTCGGCCATCGAATCGCTCGTCTACACGTATGATAATGGAGCCAGTGCGCTTCCAAACCTGACCAATCTGTTGCTCCGCCGGAGCAGCGACGGGGGCAACACCTGGAGCAACGTGTCCCAGGTCACGTACACGTACTACAATGCCGGCGATACGTTTGGCATCGCTGGGGACCTGCAGACGGTGACCACGGCGAACTGGTCCGGCACCGGCTGGGAGAATACGGGCACGACGCTTTACCGTTATTACCCGCAACCGATTCCGACAGTGAGCAGCAGTAGCAGCAGTAGTAGTAGTTCCGGAACCGGTGGAGGAGGGCCAATCCCGCCGACCATCAACGTCACGGCGCAACACTTGCTCCAGTTCGTGGTGCTCCCCGCCTCGTACGTGCAACTGGCGGCCTTTGCCAATCCGCTCACCGCCAGCAACAGCACGGTCCTGCAGTTCGCCGATTACTGCTATTTTTATGACGGTAACAACCGCGTCATCGGCGAGATCGTCAAGCAGGGATCGCAGACCTACGGGTTTAGCGCCACATCCAGCGGCAACGTCAACGGCTACAACAACTGGGCCACCAAAACAATCGAGACACTCCCCGACGGCAATCAGAACATCGTCTATTCGAACTACGCCGGCCAGACGATGCTGAAGGTCTTTCAGGCAGTCGGGACATCGTCGTCCTCGAGTTCGTCCAGCTCATCGGGTTCCGGCCCCGCGATCTGGTGCACCTATTACCAATACGACGCCAATGCCAACCTGATCCTGCAGGCCAACCCTTCGGCCGTAACCGGCTACGACGACACGAAAGCCGACCTGGTGAACTGGCAGGGAACCAGCGCCCAGTATTTGAAGCAGAACGCCGGTTTGATTAAGACCTACACCTACGACCCGGCCAGCACCCAGGTCAGCGCCGAGATGATCCAGCAGGGAACGGCCGGCCTGCCCATCATCCTGCGACAGTACCAGTACATTGCCTGCTGCACGGCCTCATCGAGTTCGTCCAGCAGCTCGCGGAGCAGCAGCAGTTCCTCGTCGTCGTCCAGTTCGGGCGCCGCGTTAAGCTGCATCTACTTCCTGTCGAAGCTCATCGAATACCCCGACGACGGCTCGTCGTCGAGCAGCAGTTCCAGTAGTTCAAGCGGCTCTTCCGGAACGGCCAATGGCAATACGCGGCAGATTATCACGACGTACGCCTACACGTTCTGGCCGGGGACTTGCGCCATCCAGCAGAAGACCACGACCTGGCCGGTGATTTCGGCGGCGCAGAACGGTTCCGGCGTGGCGGCGCAGATGTTCGAGTACTTCGACGCCTGCGGCAACCTGCTCTGGAAGATGGACGAACGCGGTTTCATCTTTGGGATGTCCTATGACGTTCCCACCGGATCCATGATCCAGCGAATCGACGATGTCAACACGGCGCTGGTGAATGCCCCGGCCGGCTGGAGTACACCCGCCGGCGGCGGACTGCATTTGATTACGGATTATTCGATCGATGCCCAGGGGAGACAGACCCAGTCGCTGGGCCCCTGGCATACGATCGACATCGGAGGCGTCGCCACGTCGATTCGCCGGGCCAATTGGACAGTCTACCAGGACGGGACATTCCAGACCTGGAGCGGGCAAGGCTATGCCACCGGCGTCTCGTCGAGTTCCTCAGCGTCCAGTTCCAGTTCGTCGTCATCACCCAACTACAGCTTCACGCTGATCAACCCCGTCGGCATCACGATCACCGATGCCCAGGGCCGGGTAACCGACCAGATCCAAGCCGTACGATACGCCTCTGGAGCCGGTTCGTCGTCTTCTTCATCGAGTTCATCCTCATCGGCAAGTTGTCCGGCGACTGCCCCCGTTACAACTGCAGGCGCCCTATCCGCATTCGACAGCTTCCCGCAATGCTCGTACGTTCGTTGGACGACGACCCAATACAGCGATTGCTGTTTCGTGGCGAGCCAACGTGTATACAAGCTGATTCCGGCCACCGGAACCGGCGTCAGCGGCACAAACTACGACGAAATGGATTTCGGTTACGACATCATGAAACGGCAGAACCTGCAGGTTACCCCTGGCGGGACGATCACGCGCACCGTGTTCGATGCGATGGGCCGAACCATCGGCACCTGGGTGGGCACGAACGACACGGGAGCGACCTCCTCGAACCCCGCGGGCAGCGGTGCGCCGAACAACATGGTCATTATCACCGGCGTGGTCTACGACAACGGGACATCCGGCGGCGATAGCAACGTCACCCAGAAGACCGATTACGTTGACGCCACCGGACTCAATGATCGCGTCACGACGTTCCTCTATGACTTCCGCGATCGGCGCACCGACACTGATGGCGAGATCGACTTCTATGCCAAGCAGTATTACGACAACATGGACCGCGTCACGAAACAGGAGCGGTACAATACGAACCTCGCGGGCAATCTGATTGGCCGCAACACAACCAGCTACGACGATCGGAACCGGGTATTTCAATTCGTGACATACGCCGTCGATCCGGCGACCGGTGTTGTTGGCAACGCCCTGACCAGCAAGACCTGGTATGATGCGAGCGGAAACACCGTCAAGAGCCTACCCGCGGGTTCCCAGGCTTCAAGCAAGAGTGTTTACGACAGTCACGGCCGGCAGACAACTCGGTACGCCTGCTATAATTACAGCGACACGACGTATGCGACGGCGATTTCGGTCACTGGTGACACGATTCTTGAGCAAGTCGAGACCGTGTACGATGCCGCGAGCAATGTGATTCAGACCAATTTCCGGCAGCGGTACCACAGCGCCACCGGAACCGGTCCGTTGGGTTCTGCGAGCAGCTCTCAACCGCAAGCCCGCGTCATGTACACGGCCAACTACGCGGACGCAATTGGGCGTCAACAGGCAATCGCCGATTACGGCACGAACGGCGGCACTGCTTTGAATAGGTCCGCCACGATCCCCGCGCGATCCGACACCTGCCTGGTGACGTCGACGACGTTCAACGCGCGCGGCGAAAGTTATCTATCCACCGATCCGGCGGGAACGGTCAAGTACCAAGTTTTTGATGACACTGGTCGCCGAATATCACTCGTCGAAAATTACATCGTTGTCAGCAGTTCTTCCTCCAGCAGCAGTTCGTCGAACACGTGTGCAGCGGGCGATGATACAAACCGGACGACCAACATCACCTACACGGCAGATAATCTGCAGGCGACTATCACTGCCGTCAATCTGACGACGGGCAACCAGACGACAACCTACCAGTACGGTACGACGCTAAGCGCATCGGCGGTGGCGAGCACCTTACTGAAAGTTGCGGAAATTTATCCCGATTCGGTGAGCGGTAGCGACCAGAAAACCTTCGCGTATAACCGGCAGTCGCAGGTTGCAACGTTGACCGACCAAAACGGATCAGTGCACACCTACACGTACGATCTGCTGGGTCGACAAATCGACGATGGCGTCACGACGCTGGGAACGGGCGTCGATGGTGCCGTGCGAAGGATCGCGACATCATACGAAGTGCGAGGGCTGGTTCAGAACATCACCAGCTACGACAACGCGACGGTCGGTTCAGGAAATGTTGTCAACGAAGTGCAAAAATCGTACAATTCGTTCGGTCAATTGGTTACGGAATATCAGTCCCACTCCGGGGCGGTGAACGTGTCGACGACACCGAATGTCCAGTACGGTTACGCCAGCGGTTCGTCAAATACGATCCGACCAACGTCGATTACGTACCCCAACGGCCGCGTGGTCAATTACGACTACGGGACATCCCAGGGAATGAACGACGCGCTGTCGCGCATCGGCTCGCTGATCGACAACGACGGCGTTACGCACTTGGCAGATTATTCGTATCTGGGGATGAATTCGATCATCCAGGTCAATGAGCCGCAACCGGCGATCCAATTTACGCTCGTCGGCATCCAGACTGGCAATGATCCGGCCACGGGCGACATCTATCGCGGCCTGGATCAATTCGGCCGGGTCAAAGATCTGATCTGGGTACCCACCGGCAGTTCGTCGTCCAGTTCCAGCAGCAACTCCAGTTCGGCGGCCGGGACGAATCTCGTTCGCATCCAACATAGTTACGACCGGGCCGGAAACCGACTCTACCGGAAAGATCTTGTGGCTGAAAACTACAATGCCGGGCTTGACGAAATCTACGGCTATGACGGCCTCTATCGCCTAAAATCGGTAAATCGGGGAAGGCTGAATCCGACGAACACAGCAATCAGCACCGGAACTGGCACGTTCACCCAGTGCTGGACGCTCGACAGCACCGGCAACTGGAAAGGGTTTCGGGAAGACGATAAAGGAAACGGCACGTGGAACGTCGTACAAAGCCGATCGGCAAATCTCGTAAATGAAATCACAGCGATCATCAATTCAGTTGGATCGGCCTGGGGGCAGCCAGCTTACGATAAAAATGGGAACATGACAACGATACCACAACCTGCGAATCCGTCAAGCACCTACGCGGGCGAATACGACGCCTGGAATAGGCTCGTAACACTTTCTGATCCAACGAACGGCAATACGCTCCAAACTAACCTTTATGACGGTCGCTCATTCCGGGCGCTTCGCAACACTTTCGCTGCTGGAATTCTCGCAGAATCTCGACACTATTATTTTTCGCTTTTTTGGCAGCCACTCGAAGAGCGCGTTGGTGCTTCACCAGCTGCCGAACAACATCTCGTTTGGGGATTGCAACAGATTGACGACATTGTTCTGCGAGATCGCAGCACTACGGGGATCTTAGATGAGCGTTTATACTCTCTAAATGATCCATTATATAGCATCACCGCGCTTATCGACTCAGTTGGAACGTCTCAAGAGCGCTACCAATACTTACCATATGGTTGCCCTCAATTCCTAAGTTCGACGTTTGCACCGCGTTCCGGCACACTCTTCGATTGGGAATCACGTTTTGCAGGTTACCAAGCGGACAATGGCACGAGTTTGTACAACGTAAGGGAGCGTGTTCTACATTATGCACTTGGCAATTGGATTACCCGCGACTATAGTCCGTATCGGATAGATCTTTACCAATATGTTCGCGCACGCCCGACATTTTTCAGTGATCCCTTTGGCCTTGAAGAGGTACAGATCGACTTTCCGGTAATAGGCGACGATTGGCTGCCGTGGGCACAAGGTACACTGCAAGTTTACATTGACAAGCAATGTGACAAACCGGATATGACATTTTTGTTTGATAAACTTGTCGGTTACGGAGGTGGTGGGACACTGGGGCTAGGATTTGGATGGGACTGGGTCACTTCCTTTACGAAGGACACGTGGAGATGTTGCACCGGCGGATTTGAGGGAACGCAGCTCGTGGGTCGAATCGCCGTCCGTGAGTTCATGGAATTGAAATTAGGCGTTATCGGGGTCGGCAAAACGACTTTAGGCGGGGGCACATTTTATACGATTCCAGACCCCCTCGTGATCGTTAAGAGAATCAAATGTCCGTGCATCGCCAATAAGCCAAGAGAGAAATGCTGCATTCCTAAGCGCCCAACTTGGCTCTTTGATCTCAAGCCGTGGGATGTCTTGCCTGGCGCGACGCCACCATCAATACCATTTGATCCGTCGTCACCAACAATTGGACCGCGCCTGCCCAGCGGACCAAATCTGTCACCTCAATCTCCATCGAGCAGCCCAATCCTGCAGCCGCCCGTTGGAGTCCCAAACCCCCGTTGACCCATGCGACCTTTCTCGCTAAGCGCGACACACTTGTTTCGGATTCCCGTATTTTGTTCACTTGTCATGTGTATTGCGGCGGTCCACCGACTATGCGTTTGATATCGCTCGATATTTTGTCCGTGTTCGCAATCATTCTCGCTTCGCTCGCCTCAGGTTGTGGGAAGCCCGAATCAAAGTGGGTTCAGTCATTAACTTTCGGACAACTATCAGCAGACGTGCGCTGCGTGGAATTTACGCATGACTCGGAACGTCTGATAACAGGCGGTGACGATTCTTTAATTCGGATATGGGATGTCAATTCTGGACACCTGGAGGCCTTGCTAGGTGCTCATAGTGGGCCAGTTTTGTCGGTGGCAATGTCACCGGACGACGATCTCTTTGCAAGCGCGGGCGAAGATAAGACGGTAAGGATATGGCGATTAAGCGAGTCGAAAGAGCAACGATTGTTAAAATATCGTGGTGGAGACCTTGGCGTATGGCACGTTGCGTACGCGGCCGACGGAAGGCACATCGCGGCGATGGGAGGTGGCTGCGCCCAGATATGGAGCACTGATGAAAACTCGCTTGAGACGTTTCTTCTCGGGGAAACGAACGAGCGCGATAGTGCGGCTGCCTTTTCTCAAGATGGGAGCCGAATTGTAACAGTTGGTGGTGGAGCTGTTCGACTTTGGAAGACCGAGACGGGGGTGCGCGAGCGCGAAATGGCCTTGAAGGGTGCTTGGCAGTCAGATGAAGGCGCGTGCGCGCAATGTGCATATTCACCAGATGGGAAGTATGTGGCAATTTGTATCAATAGGAGTTTGATGATCGTTGACGCGTCGATTGACGACGTTCGAAAGGAATGGGTAAGCGATGATAAGGTTATCGTTGGAGCCTGTTGGTCGAAAGATTCGGAGACTGTAGCCGTGGCCACACTTGACGGCCCCGCTTGGGCCATCCCCGTGAGCGATCGAAGTCAACTCAGGAGACTTGCGTTCCGGGACGCGCGCGACTCTCTCTTGTCCGTTGAGTTTTCGCCTGACGGAAAGTTCATTGCCGGTGACGGATGGTGGGATTGCAATATCTTCGATGCGGAGCGCGGGGAGCGTATCCAACCGCGTGGAGCGAAAGGAAAGAGAAAGTACGTGAATACGCATCGATATCCGTTTGCTCGATTTTCAAAAGATGGACGGTATTTGGTCGATACGTCGAACCCACTCGTTCTCTGGAAAAGATCGGGGCGATAGGTCCGTCAGTAAAAGCTGGACAAAGGTCGCGAATGAAAGAGTCGTACAAGGCAAGGCCTAGCCAACTACCTTGGCCCCGAGTGACTCGCGTATTTGGCTGGGGTTAGGAACCCCATTTTTCCAAGGAGGGCATCATGCACGTTCAGGTTACAAGTGAGCGTGCACCTCAGCCATTCTTGACCGGCCGGCTAAGTTGAACCCGATTCCCGAGGCGAGTGGGCCTCGGAGCGGATTCGTGGTTTAGCCGGGAGATTGGCCGTGGCGAGAGGCATGCTGAGCCTGACCCTCGAAAAACATCGAAGTCGAAAAAAAGAAATGGCCACGGGGCAAACGCCCACGTGACCAAGTTACACAGAACCTTCAAACCAGCAACACCTATCCTCAGTCATTTCACCGGGTCTCGGAGTTGTTGACCCAACGGACCAGGGCATCCCGCTGAAAAAGGCGAGTGCCCGTGGCCGAGGAGAATAGTTCCGTGCAATCTTGATTCTGATGCACGGAAAATGGGCATTCAAGAGAATTTTGAAAAAAGATGCTTGCTTTTTCCAAATGGCCTGTCAAGGTTTTTGAGCGGAGGGCCAGCCACCAACGCCAAACGAATGTGTGTTGATCCCGAGGAAATAAAATGAAAAAAATTGATGAAGGACGGACGACTCCCTTGCAGCCGGAGCCATCCACCTGTCGGATCCGTCTGATCCGAACGGCCATCCTCCTGGTTTTCGAATTCTTCGCGAGTGCAGACTGGTGTGAACATTAACGTGGCGCGGATGCTGCTGATCTCCAGCGCCCAACGCAATGACCTGAAGCCGTCGTCGTATCTCAAGGACGTACTGACACGCCTCGCTGATCTGTGCGATGCCGGTTCGCACCTGAACCGCGACGAGCTGAGATTGCTGCTCCCTAACAGTCGGCCGGTCTCGGAGGCTCGTCACCGCCTGCCGGGCCCAGTTGACGTCAAACTGCCGTCGCTGGCGACCTCCATCCGACACGGTTCGCGAGGATTACCGAGGGTTTTTCGTACGGCCGCCCGGTGGACCGGCAGGACGCTTATACCGAATTGTCAGGTTTCGGCCAGACCCTCGCCTGGCAATCGCTGCACCGAAGCCGGCCATTTCGCGCTTTCATAAACGGATAAGACACCGAAAAGCGACTCACGCCGTGCGTTGTGGGAAACAAGGGGCAGCCACTTCGGGTTCGCATTGGCTGGGCCACCCTCGTGTTGGCTGTTCATGTCGGCCGTCGGCTTTACAGGGCCGGTTCGTCATCGAAGAAACCACCGACCGGGTAGACGGTTAGAACTATTTTCGCAGAAATCGAAAGAATTTTCGGATTTTTCGAAAAACGCTCCCACGAGAACCTGTTGTAAATGGTGAATGAAGATCTGTCTTGAACCAGCGCTGTCGCCTGCCCTGCCCCGACGACGTGTGATGCGTGTGATCACGCGGATGCGTAGCGCCAGCGAGTTCGCGCATCGCGCCGGCAGTGACATCAGTTGGCTCACACTCAAAATGGACATTTGAATCCTCGAATTGGTGCTCCATGCCATTCAACTCGAACATGAAGACGCTGCTGGCGCAGTTCACTTGCAATACGAACGATGCCGCGTGTTGCTTTTGGGGAACGCTTGTTGTTCCACTGGCCTTCGATTCGACCGCTCCCACTCCGACATGGAGCGGCAGCGGTGGCGG
>JAFEBR010000978.1 GCA_018242565.1 Planctomycetota bacterium
CGTCGAGCAACTGGCTTGAGATTTCAGAAAGCTCCCGCTGAGTATCTCGGAAAATCCAGCCATCGATCAGCGAGCTGATGTTGAATGAGGGGCTCGTACGGCCTGAATTCGAAAGCGGACTGGCTCCCTCAAACAGGTCCTGGCCGAGAATTGACCGACCGACGTCACCGGTCGCCGTGCGCAGTACCACTTCACTGTTTGCGTTTGGACATCTGGGGCCTGCCTGCCTGAACGCAAGAGTGGCTGCGTGTTTGATTCTTTACAGAAGTTGGACAACCGGGGCTTTTGGCCGCGCGGACTCACCTCGGGTTGCTGCAGATGACGACCGCATTTCGGATGGACAATCCCGCCGGCAGAATCATCGTGAGACCTGTTTTTGGTTATCGCCGAGGCGTTCGAACCCCGAGAAGAACAAAACGTCATCCGTCGAGTCCGTTGTGGCAGTACCATCTCGCCCCCCAGACACAATTGGAATGACAACAGTCGCGACAGAATCTGTCTCTGAGCAGGTTTCGAGATTTGCGCGACGTCTTCATTCGCGTTCATTCGCGGTCTTTCAACCGTGAAAACGCCAGGACACCCGCCGGTTCGATCTGCGAAAGCTGGGCGAACTGGCAGTCACACGCTGACCACCTGCAACAGTGCCGAGGGAGATTGAGGTATTCCCCGTCCTGACTCAGCGATTCAAATGAAATCGGCAACGACGGCGCTTGTTGCGGTGATCGAGCCCTGAATCACCCCTGTTTCACAGTCATTGCATCTTTTCGCAAAATTACGCGTACGTTGACCATTTTGCAACGACGTTTAACGGTTACAACGATTGTGTCAGTTGCACAGGATGGGCCATCAGGCTAAGATTTGCAGCGCGTGCTGGCTGGTGCACGCCTGTTTTACCGGAAGTGAGTTCTTGGCACGATCGGCATAACCCGAGTTCGACGCTGCGATCTATCAGGATGCGCCGTCCAAAACCGGGATTGCCGGGGGCATGGGATTTACGCGGGTCGATGAAATCCGAAGGGACTTCGGATTTCAGCAGAGGCGATCCTTGCCGCTCTCGCCGCAAGCGTTGGCTCACAACGAGAATCGCGGTTCGTCAACGAATCGCCCAGAATCACGAATAAGTCTCACGTCAAACGTATACGGAGCAACGACGATGACAGCCGGATGGAATGTTGGTAAGAACGGTTCAACAGGATTGGTGCGGGTAGCGTGGAGTGCCGTTTTATCTGCAATCCTGATCTCGGGCACCTGTTGGCTGAATGCCGCCGAGGATGCACCCCAAGTTGGCCTGCGGGGCGTGTTGCCTGCCGCCGTTCCCGCCGATCTTTCGGGAGCCATTGCCTCTCTGCCAGATAACTGGAAGGACTGGGGCGCGGCGGTGACCACCGAATTATCGAACCTGTATGAAACTGAAGGGCTCGATGTGCCCGCCCAGCGGAAGGCGATCGCGGCGTTGCGGAAACGTGAATCCGCCGCCCGGGCTCACGCGGCGGACCCCAAGTACCGCTCGATCTTGAACCTGCTGGTCACCCTTTCGGGTGGCCTGAAGCGCAGGCTCGACGTCGCTCAAGCCTCGCTCGACACACTCGAAGCGGGCGCCGGTACACGAACCGCCAAGATTGAATCCGCCCGGCAAAAGGTCCTGCAGCAGGCGCAAACCGTGGATTCCTACCTCGCCTCGTTCTCGAATGGCGCCGGCTGGAAGAAATTTCTGCAACTCAACGAAATTCGGACCGACGCCATCGCCGAAGCGGCCGTCAAGGCTCAATCCCGGCTGAAAGACAAGGCTTCACTGCCGGACGTTCGCGCTCGCGACTTTCTGGCCCGCCCCCAGTTCAAGGGCTTCGAAGAAGCACTCGATGCGTACCTCGCGGCCACGGCCACTCCCGAACTGACGGCCAATTCGCCTGAATTGCGTCAAAAACTGGCTGAGCTTCTGGCCGCGCTGGAAGATTACGAATCAGGTGCAACGCTGGCGTCGACCGGTGCTGTTCGTAAAGCCTTCGACGGCGTGCGTGCATTGGCTCCCGATGGAGCCGAGAAACTGGCCTTGGCGCTGCGGGATAACTACTTGAATTACAACCTGCGCGTCGTCGCTTCGGAAGCATTCTTGAACAAGTTCTTCCACCAGAGCCGTGACGAAGTGGGCCCGGTAACCGACTTCGTGCTCGGAGCCAATGTTTCGGGAAATCAGAATACGCACACCGAAGTGGATATCGATCTGGTACCGAGCAACAGTTCGGCACAGTTTGACCTGAAGGCTTCGGGACGAATTGCCAGCAACACGGTGGGGGTGACCAGCCAGGCCTCGGTTTACACCTATGGCAACCACGCCTTCACTGCCGCGAAGCGAATCGTGTTCGATGGCGAAAAGTTTGGGACCCAGGCAGCCCGCATCGGAATTCGTGCCAATAACACGACGACCGGTGCCGACACCAACATGGGACTGTTCAAGGGGATCGCCGACAACATCGCCGTCAGCCGTGCTGAAGAAATGCGTGGGGAATCGGAAGCCATTGCCGCCCAGCGGATTCGCGAACAAGTTCTGCCGCGGTTCAATGCGGAAGTGGATAAGGAATTCTCGAAATTCAATCCGGATATCGCGGCGCGCCTGACCAGCCTGCGGGAACTGAACTTGTTCCCGGAAGCCAAGTCGTGGAGCACCACCGACAAGGAACTCAAGGTCGCGACCCGATTGATGGGGAACACCGACATCGGTGGCAGCGAACCCAGTCCTGCGATGTACCTCGGGCGCGGCGTCACCGTCTTGATGCATGACAGCCTGTTGAACAACTCGCTCGACCGTCTCGGGGTCGCCGGCAAAACGATGACTGAGGCGGAAACCAAGGCGCACGTCGAGGCTCAGGCGACCAAGCTTCTGGGCAAGGAAGTGAAATTCGAAGACGGAAAAGCCGAAGCGAAAGACGATTCCGGAATTAAGAGCATCGTCTTCGATCAGACTGACCCGATTCGAGTTCACTCCGATGACGGGGTGCTGTCGGTCACGTTGCGGGCGGGCTTCCAGCAGGAAGGGAAAGAAGACATTCCCACCCAGATCATCACCATTCCGCTGCAATTCACCGTGACGAATGCAGCGATCATTCTCGAAGCCGGCAATATTGAAGTGTCGGCCGCCGAGAAGCCCGAAAGTGCGGCCAAGCAGTTGGCCCAGGCGGGTGTGATCAAGAAGAAGCTGGCCAGCGCGTTCCCCAAACGGGAACTGCAACGGATTCGGCGGATCAAGGAGAAGAATATCAACACCGTGATTGCGGTTACTCGCATCCGAGCTTTGGATGGCTGGTTGAGCATCTCGGTCGAATAACTTGTCACTCCCAGGAATTGGTGAGCAATTCCTGAGAACTCAAATTCGAAAGACCGGCAGCCTGTTTGGCTGCCGGTCTTTTTTCTTTTCAGGTCCCACCGACGAGTCAGCGTCGGCTTTTGTGACCGAGCCTGGTCCGTGGCGACTGATCCGTCGTGGGCCTGCACCGCTCCTGGCAGCGGAACATTGCCTGCCGGGACATCCCGCGTCAGCAGTCTCGGCACACGCGACGAGGCCGAATGACGGCCGAAATTCGGCCGTCGCGAAACCCTTGAGGGGCCGTTTGGCAGCACGAATTACCCGGGGATGACCTCTCTCCGCATCGGTCCGTTTATCAGGTTTTTCCCGACCCGTCGATTGTTGGTACCGATTGTGAGGGTTATACTGCTGTCTCTCTCTTCCTTTCTACGACTCCGATTTTCCACAACCCGTCCGATCTTGCGACAGGATTTTGCGACATGCTGAGAATCAACTGGAACAAGATTGTCCGTCTGGCGTTCAGGGCCTCGTTGACGAAACGGCAGCGCCCGAATCGGCGCTCAATCTGGGGCAACTCCTCGAATCTGGCTGCGTCAGTCGAGTCGCTGGAGGGACGGCAACTCCTGAGCGTCATTACGGTCACCACGGATTCCGACCTCGCAAATCACACGGGAGTGTCGTTGCGAGATGCGATCACACAATCAAACGCCAGCGGAGTCGGCGACACGATTGTGTTCAGCACGGACCTGTCCGGCAAAACAATTCTGCTCACTCAGGGGGAGATCAAAATCACGGCTCCGGTAGCGATTGATGCGACCGCCGGAGGTGCGACCGGGATTACAATCAGTGGGAACACGAATTCCCGAATTTTCTACATCCGTACGGAATTGATCAACCCGATCACAGTTTCGATCAGCAATCTCACCCTGCAAAATGGCAATGGTGTCGATCCGTCGGGAGCGCATTTAGCGAATGACGGGCAGGGAGGCGCCATTTTCAATCACGAGCGCTTGTACCTGCTC
>JAFEBR010000097.1 GCA_018242565.1 Planctomycetota bacterium
ATTCACTCGCCAAAGCCAGGCGTGATTCACGCAGTCCGAGTCCAACTGTAAGTACCGTCCCCGCCCACACCCCGCACTCCCAGACTCCCCCTTCTCCCCCCGCGGGAGAAGGGCCGGGGATGAGGGGGCCAGCCGCAGCCACCAAGATTTACAGCCCCCCGAATGGGGCCCCCTCCAAAGTCGTGGATCGCTCCGCCGAACCAACGCCCGATCTGATCTCGCAACAGGCAAACTGATTTCCGCACTGCCAGCCCCTGTATGCGGAATTTTCACAGCACGCTTTTCCTGAATTCCACCTAAGTCGCGGGGTCCCCACCCATTTGTTTTTCGAATGCTTGCCGCACCAGGCCGAGCACATAGGGCAGTTCGCCCAAAGACGCAATGCCGACTTCGACATCGCCGTTGCCCCAACGCCCGCAACCGGCAACGTCTTTGGCCATGCCTTTCGGGTCGTTGATTTCTGAGAACTCGATGTTCAGTGAAAGCAGCAGTCGTTTGGCTTGAGGAATCACGTCGACAAAATTCGTCTCCGCCTTATAGGCCACGTACAGCTTGAGGAATTCTTCCGTCACGCACGGATTAAGGGCCAGCACTTGCTTACGGAAGGCCTCAAAAATTGGGTTGATCGAAGGCGAGAGCAGGTGCGGATGATCGGCAATCGAATATTCGGCGCGCGTGGCCGCATCCCGGCGGTAATGCAACAAGGTCGCGTCGGGTAATTTGGGCGACTGCCAGACATCCAACGCACTGGTGGCTAGCGTGCTGGCACGCGCCTTAATCGTGTCTTCGTTCCACGTTTCGAGCTGGCCCAAGCCGGCATTGAGCCTGAGTGGACTGACCTTGAACCCCCCGGTCATGTCTCGTTTCTCTGAAAACGGACGAGCATTGTACTCGGAGTTATACCCCGTCAGAGTAAGGTTCCCCAACGTATGCAGCCACGTCTGGTGAACTCGCTCCCAGTCTGCGCCGAGGGCCGACTGCCACGCTGACGACAAGTTCTCGTTTTGCGGCATGATGTGTTCGATGGTGTATTCATCGACGAATACGCGTTCTTTACGACCGTGGTTTTCCATGCGACGCAACCAGTAAGTTCGGCTTCGAAAATTATAGAGGTCGCGGGTCTGTAGATCGGCACCGAATTCCTGGTCATTGGGAAAGCGTCGGTATGACGGGAGCAATAGAAAGTGGGCTTGCACACTTTCCAGATACCGGTCTTTCTTTATGGCCTTGGTAAACGTCGAGAAGGTTTTATTCAACGAATTTGTAGGAATCATGCAAATCGCGCGTCGGAAAACGTACGATTCCACGAGACGCACGATGGCCAGAAAATCCGCTTTCGACAATAACGCGTTGGCGTAGTCGTGATAGAGTTCCAGCAGAAACGGATATGCGACGTCGACTTTGAGTTCACGCAGATCGTGAAACGCCATTTTCAAGTCATTGTCGGGTTCGGCCCCCAGGGCCATCGCGCAAAAATGCCGAGCATAATGTCGAACTTCCTGGACGAGCTCTTCGACTCCCGCTTGGGCGACCGCCGGAGTTCGGGAATGCGATTTGAATGCCTCGTAAATGCCATCCAGCCGCGGAATGTCGCCTGTCTTAAACGTCAGATAATGCCGCATGAAGGCGTCGAAATGCGTCCCGTAGGCCTCCTGGCCAAAATCCAATTCCATCGGGCGCCAGTATTGTTCGTACAATTTGGTTTGCAGTTTGGGCTCCTGCCCCATCAACACAAAATTCCGAATCAAATCGGCCTGGCTGAGTTCCCGCCCGGTGGAATTCATGCTCTCGAAAATCAATTGCGGATTGTCCTGACCACGATTAAGAGCGATGTCCACCACAACCAGCTTGGCGATGCCTTTGCAGATTACTCCCAGTTCGTCCTGATGGACAGACAGTAAGTCGGCAAACAATTGGAAATTGGAATTTACGCGCAGCGACTTCTCGGCAGGCTGCTCCGTCCGATCGAGAATTGCGATCAAAGACGTTTTGTCGGTCTGTGAAAGAATCAGCTTGTACCGACGTTCGCCCTCCTCTTCGGCATTCAGCAGGTAGTAATTGCGTAACTTGCGAGGGGAGAATCCGTCGAGCGGCTCGCGTTTACCTTCTTCCTGTTGTTCCAGCGCATTTGCGAGCGCTGCCAACAGAAGGGTGAGCGTTGTCAGACGCTGTTGGCCGTCAATGACCAGTAACGGTTCCTGGGCCGTCAGGTTTGAAAGGCCCTTCTCAACATAGACGATCGAGCCGACAAAGTGCGCCACGAGCTTGTCGTTTCGCCCGGTCCGGACGATGTCGTCCCAAAGCTGCCGGCACTCTTTCTCCGTCCAGGAATAGGTACGCTGGTAGATCGGAATCACGAACTGTGGCGACTTTTTGAGGAACTCGATCAGTTTCGCTTCGGTGGCTTTCATGTTCTACCGGTTTTCTTTCATCATTGCGCAAACACGGCCGAACTGAGTGGCTTGGGAGCCGTCTTCCAGACGCACGCCTCTGCCACGGACGAGAACTCAGCCTCGTACTTAATCATTCCCTTGAGCGTCGCCGTGGCCTTCGCTTGCTCGATCTTGGCGAAGCACGACGGCCCGTTGGCGCCTTTGTAGTCGGCGATTGCCAGCTTGCATTTGTCCCAGAACTGAGCCCGCTTTTCGTTAAGGCGTGGCAAGCGATTCAGGCCCAGAATCTCGATTGTTCGATCGACGCGTAATGCCTGTTCCGGGGTGACGTCGCCAGACCGTACCGCGACACAATTCTCTTCGTCTCGCCATTCGTAGGAGATCAATCGTGCCTCTGCTTCCACGAGTGGATCGATCAGGACCGGACATTCCTTCTCAAGGCTCGGCGGATCGTCATGCGTTGCCCTCGTCAAATCAGTAAACGGGAAAACGTCGCTCTTCTTGACGTTAAGCAGTTGTCCGCCGATGCGATACTTCTTCCAATTGAATGCCAACCACCAATATCCGTCAGACATGTCTGCGGTGTGATCGTCACTCACGCACCCTTTCGGTCGGAAGTGATCAACGTGAATGGAAGACACACTATCCTGTGCTTCGGAGTACCAGCATTTGTTGTTGAAAAGACCCAGCATCCAATTGCGGACACGATCGTCCGTCCACAATTTCTTGTTTTTCTCGATGATCGCGGCTGTGAGATACCGACGACTGATAATCTCGCAGAGGCGAAAAATCTCCTTCACCTCAAGTAGCTTGAGCTTCGACTGATCCCAATTGGACGTGAGTAGATTCGCCAACTGGACGTACCAGCTTTTCTTGTGGTCATTTTTGGGCTGTGACGCATCAACAAGGATTGAGCCCGTGTTGTCGAAGACACGGACATGAATCTTGCCGTTCACGTCAGCTACGACGACCAGGGCACTTCCAGTCTGCGTGACGTCACTCACCCTCGATAACGATGGGAGTAATTCAAGTCTGAATGCAGAGCTGGTCACAGTGGTGCGCTCCGCGGCGTAGAGTTCATCGGTAACGTGTTGTGCGTCCTCAAGCCAATCTGCGGGAGGCGTCTGGCCATTGGTCCGGATACCTCTCATTACGACTGCACCTCAAGATGAAGTTCTTTGGCCAAGTCCGAAAGCTCGTCCGTCTTCTCGCGTTTGATGAGCTCTTCGACGATTCTCCGTGCGACCTGTTCGTGCTCCTTGAATTCTTCGGGCGAAAACAGTTCATCGAGCGGTCGGCCGCGTGTCGCGTACATCAGCTCAATAAACTTCTGATACAGGGGGTCGCGGTAGGCGTGCGCGAAACCAAGATCATCGAGAACCGACGAAAGTCGTTCCAAGCGAATTGTTTGTTGCTCTGTCAACGCTCCGTTCGCCCGAAGCGAAATCAGTTTGTTGCGTTCCTGAAGCATTTCCAGTGTCTGACGATCCAATGTCGATGGCAGACCAAACATGTCACTCTTCAGCAGTCCTGCTACACCCATGCCTTGAGGATGGTCGTTGGGCGTCGTCACCTCGGTATGGTCAGCGTGGTTCCGCAGGATTCGAACTTGCTCCTTTCGCAAACTTCCGATCAACATGGGATCATGCGTGGTGACGATGATTTGTGAGTCGCCTTTGAGAATCTCGGCGTCATCCTGTTTCAGAACCCTTTCGATCTCGTCGAAGTAGCGAAGTTTCCAGATGGGGTTCAGGTGGGTATCCGGTTCATCCAGCAGGAACAAGCATTCGTCCTGATGTGTGAGCCGCATCAAGCCGAGCACGGTAAGCAGTTGCAGTTCTCCTTCGGAGAGCTGCTCAAAGGCGATGAGGTCGTCTGCGTTCTTGTGCTTGACGAAGATGCGGACATCGTCGAGCAAATCGGCGATGTAGCTTCCCTCGACATACTGGAATAGGCGGCGAGTGTCGCCGACGTGGTCTTTGAGCTGCGTGAGGGCGTCTTTATCCATAAGGTACAGGTACAGCAGGTCCTGCGGCTCGGTGCGGCCGCGAAAGTCAACCGTTTTTTCCTCGGTGTGATCGATGGGCGCCGTTGCGAGTTCCCAAAGTTTTGACAACAACTCTTCGGTGAAGCGTGTGCGGTCGTACCAGAAGCGATTGTCGCCGGCCTTGATGTCCCCAGCGGGGAGTTCGCCGGACAAGCGATACGGCTTCTTCAGCGAGAACAACACTGAGTCGACGTCTTCAATGCGCAGGTCGTGGAGAATGTCTTTGAGCGGCTTTTCTGGGGCGAGCAGACACGCGAGTAGAACCAGTTTGGAATGGGGATGACGGCAATAGAACAGCCTGCGGAGCGGCAAGTCGGAGTCGATCTCATCTTCGTAATCGCTCAAGTTGTCGATAAACCGATCCTGATGATCGCGGAAAAGCGCTTCCAGGCGTTCGCTCTTGCCCGAGTAATACGTGAAGATGTGCGACGGCAGATATTTTCGGGCGCTGCCCCGCTCCGGTTTGCCGTCGGTTTCGCCGTAGCGATCGCTCAACACCCACGAATCGACAGATTCGCCATTGATAGTGACAACCCGACCTGAGTCGACCAGGTTGACAACACGGATCTCG
>JAFEBR010000979.1 GCA_018242565.1 Planctomycetota bacterium
AGTCATCGGACAATGCGTGCCAACTGCCGCGCACGAAGTGCATGGGGGTTTCAAGCCCATCCAAACGTGCGGAGTGTTCGATACAGTCGGAGAAGACTAACTGCCCCTGTTCAATCTCCGTATTCATGCGGTGAGCCGCCATAACGCGCCGCAGTTTATTCCGCCAAGTCGACGTCAAGTCGTCGGCAAATCCGTCGAGACTCGATTCCGTCACAAAGCCCTCTTGCGACCACCGGGTACGGTCAACCACTGCTCGGAGGTAGTCATTGATCGCTTCCAAGATGTCAACCCCTTCGATTCCGATGCAGTGAAGCTGTCGAACGTAGACGCGGTATCGAAGTTCGTCCTGGACTTGGGATTCATCAGGAGTGCCGGCGAAGCTGCGAAGTATCGCGATTCGATCATGCGACCGGACATAATTCAGCAAGGCAACACGAAAACAGCGCTGCAAGATGCGGCATGGTTCGCCCTTTGCAACTTGCTCATCAATCCGTTGCTTGACCCAGCCATGAGCCCATTGAATCACATCATCGCGATTGTCGGGGCTGATGAGTTCCTGGCTGAAGAGCTGTATCAATTCGTCTGATCCCACAAGGGACCCGGATTCAATGCGGAATCGCGAGATAAGGGCCGTGAGCAGTTTTGGGTCAGCGTCCAGAACGGATAGCATAAATCCACGCGTCTCAGCATGGTCACTCAGTCTGTCCGGATAGCCAAGATGCAGTTTAATGAATTGAACTGCCTCGGCGGCTTCCACAGAAGTCGAAGCTGATTGCATGCGTTTGGCAACTTCTCCCAGGCCGCTGTTGTGGGAGTAGAGGACAAAGCGACTGCTTTGCACGGGAAGTGTGCCGTCTGTCGCAGCAGTAATCCAGCGCGCAAGCGTCTTCCAAAGTTGGAGCGATCTATCCGCCACTGGATTCTGCGACAGAAAGCTCTTGGTTTGCTCCGCGATTCGGTTTCCCCCACTTGACTCGACGCCAACATCCTCAAAGGCTTCCAGACAGACGGTGTCGTCTGGATCGGCAGTTAGCAAATGTGCGAGAAAGCGATTCGCTTGCAGCGAGAAACCCCGGTAGGTGCCCGGCACGTTTGACGATCTGGCAACTTTAGGCTGCTTCGACTTCGGCGTTGTGGACTTCTTTCGAGCCATAATAGGTCGTTCCAATTTAAACAAAACTCACGCTTCCTCGAATCCGTAATCCGTGAATTTCAGCGTCCGACAGTTTTCGGTTAGGTCGCGGACCAGCTTTTCGGACGCTCCCTCTGGCAGGTCGGCGCGTATTTCCAGCGTGATCTCGACGTTCGCCGCGGGCGACGTGTTCCTTGATGAGCAGCCCGGTCATAATCGTCTTACCGGCGCCGGGATCGTCGGCCAGGAGGAACCTGAGAGGTTGCCGCGGTAGCATTTCGCCGTAAACGGCTGTGATTTGGTGCGGCAATGGGTCAACGAGCGAAGTATGAACCGCCAACAGCGGGTCAAACAGGTGAGCGAGCCGGATGCGGTTGGCTTCCGAGACAAGCCGGAAGTGCGCCCCGTCGCCGTCGAAACTCCAAGGCTGCCCGGTGGTCGCGACTCCCAGCGTCGGTTCCCGTTCGCGGTAGAGCAATTCGTGACCAAGCTGGCCAGCAGGGTCTTTATACGTCAGCTCGATGGCAACCGCCCCGATCCACTTCACGTCAATGACCGTCACCAGGGCATCCGGGAGGATCCCTTTGATCGACGCACCGCGCGTAATGTCTTCGAGACGTGCCATGCCCTGCTTTGTTCGCGAAATCGAGGCCCAGACTTCGCTCCGGGGAGTCTTTCCCATCAAGGCAAAGCTGAGAAGCCTGTATTGTAACGGCACAGATGGGAGGGTTCCACCGGCTGAACGTGGCACTTGTCGGCCGTTCGGTTGTCGTGCAAAGACTCAGCCTGGTCATCACGATTCGACGGTTGACGTGGTGAGCGGAGCTCTAAGCAGCCCAACCCGCGCAATAATCATGGAACGCGGCCATAATTTCGACACCGCACATTGCCTTTCATGGAAATCTGCCGTAATTTGCGGCGAATGTTGCGGAACTCAAATCCAAATCGCCGATCGGCACTGCTCAGCTTCCGTTTTCTCGGAACGGCCGTCGTCGGATCCCTCGTCATGGCCCTCGTCGCGACTTTTGGACCAGCGTCGGCGCAGTTGGCAATACTCGGCACGTTCATCAGCATCGTCTGCGGACTGTTCCTCAGTTATCTGGGACAGGAAGACGTCCGTGAACAGCGGCGGGCCGAGGTCATTCAAAGCCTTTCGGTTCCACTTTCCCTGGCATCCGATCCCGAATTGTTCGAGCAATATCAGAACATTTCTGCCGGACTGACGGCACTCGCCAGAAGGACTGACCCAATCCTGCGCCGCATCGCACTTCTGAAATTCTCGTCTGTCGCCGAGCAGATCGAGGGGTTGGCGGCCGGCAAGATTGTCTTTTCCCTGACCGAAGGCTGGCGCACCGTCTACGAGGAGCTGCTGCGCAGTCCGAATGTTCGCGAGTACCGCTCCGTGGCTTGGGTTCGGTCGCCCGAATATTGGCAGGACGAACCGGCCCAGCAGAGCATGCGGGTCAATTTTGAATCAGTCCAGCGCGGTGTGCTGATTGAGCGAATCGTTATCTTGCGGGATGAATTGTGGCCGCGCGAACAGCGACTTCCGGCCCCAGCCATCCTTCCCTGGATCGAAGGCCAACACGATCACGGAGTGTGGATCTCCCTGGTGCGGGAGTCGGAGCTGAGCCGGGAACCGGAGCTGCTGACCGATATGGGAATATACGGTGACCGCGCGGTGGGTGTCCAGGAGTTGGACGAACGGTGCCGAACGCTGCGATTCACTTTGAACCTCGACCCGAACGCGATGGAATTGGCCGATGCCCGATGGCAGCAAATCTTGCTTTATGCGAAGAGCTTTCCAGGCCTACTGGACCAGTCGCCTCCTCAGCGCTAGAGCTGCCGCTGTACGCGACGTTGGCCGTGTCATCGAACCGGAAGAGCGGTTTCGCCGGCCGTAGCGGCCGAGAGAAACGCGTTTGGCAGCAAGTCGAGGTCGTTGGCCTTAAATGGACGATCTGGCATCGAAAGCCGGATGCAGCCATTCTCGTACGCGGTCAGTGAAATGCGTCGGTTGTGAAAGTGCGTTCGAAGTTGAAGAGGTGAGAGCTGGACGACTGACTCGGAAGTCGGTTCAAGGAGAAGGATTCCGGACTGAAACTCGATGGCTGGTTGGACTGCCTTCCATCCTGCCTCGCTGGCCGTCTCGGCAACCCGATTCGCATTCAAGAGACGCTGCCTGAAGGAATGGTCAATCGAAATGGCTCCTCGGAGCGCCTCTTTCAAAGCGCCAGCACACGCGAAGAGCGGGGCCACATTGACCGTTTCGGTGTAGGCGTCGAGAGTGTTTCCTTCGAGCTGCTGCGTGAAATTGAGGAGTGGGTCGTCGATTCCGTGATGTCGCAAGAGCTCGGGCAACCGACGTGTGGAAGGGCCGAAAACCCTGGGATTGGTAAAAGCGATCCCCAGCGGTTCGAATGCACTGAGCCATTTATGGCAGCCGGCGATGAAGAAATCGGCTAGTTCGATGATCGGGGCAGTCGGGATTTGGCAAAATGCCTGGGCGCCGTCGACAACCAACATTCTTACGGGACGCTGCCGCTCGATCTCGCGGACTAGTTCGACAACGGGAAACCGGATGCCGTCATGGGTGACGGCAGTCAGGAACAGTCCATCGCATTCCTGACCAACGAACGCACTGGCAACACGCGAAACGATCTCTCCCACGGCAGCCTTTTCCCGAAGGATGGAATTTCGAAGGGGAACTCCACAGATTTCAGTCTGTGATTCCCTGCGAGCGATATCGAGCAAATTGCCATAGGCCGACCAGTCGAAATCGGTCGTCAGAACTCGACGGCAGCGGCCAGTCAGCATTTGGATCGCAAGTCGCATCAACAGCGCGGAGCGATGCGCCAAGAAAATCCCGGGGTGATGCAGCGTTTCAACGACGTCTCGAAATGCGGACTTGAGCCCGGCGACTCCAGTCCACGCGGAGAGAGCAGAGAATCGACTCTGCAGGGGTCGGGGTAGAACCGAAAATCCGGATCGCAGAAACTCTTCTCCGTACAGCGGCAAACCCACTTCGCCAGCCAGCCCAACGAAGTCCCGCACAACCCGCCGGGCACCTGGCGCCATTCGTCCCAGCCGGGCTGTATCGAGATACAGCACACCGGGGCTCACCTTCACTCCTCACGACAGAACGAT
This sequence comes from Planctomycetota bacterium, assembly GCA_018242565.1. GTDB lineage: Bacteria > Planctomycetota > Planctomycetia > Planctomycetales > Planctomycetaceae > JACQFH01. The sequence continues at coordinate 4,280 of JAFEBR010000979.1, forward strand.
CGGATCCTACCGATTTGCTCTGCTCCGATCCAGTGATGTTGTGGCAGTGACCGTTACGGCTTCACGACCGTTCTGGAAAGGGTGTCAAACAAGGTGACAGGCCACACCTATGGGTAACACCATCGTATTTTGCCGTCGCGAAAACACGGCGGCCCAAGCAGTGTTCGCGGTTGTCTCATGGCACGTAATGCAGCACATGGGGGGGGTGAGGATGGTGCCACATTATGTGCTTAGAATTGGCTCATCGATAAGCCCCAATTCGAGTCATTCGGACGGTGATAACGAGCAGCGCAATCGGGGTGAAATGGTTGACTGGTTCGGGTGCGGAGCCGCGCCAGCGGCTCGCTTGAGAAGGCGGCGACAGCCGCCTCAAGGCCGGTTCGCGAGCCCGAATTCCGTCTTTGAATATGGTCGGGACATACCACCCAGCTGAGTCGGGCCGCCCCCAGCGGCCCTTCCGGGGGACCCGCGCAGGCGACAGCCGAAGTGGGGGGCGGAGCGTCCAGCGGAGCCCCGAACCGCAGGTTCGTGGCGGGCGTTCAGCCCGCGGTCGGCACCGGCCCCAGCCGGTCCGACCTTCGCCCGTTCAGG
>JAFEBR010000980.1 GCA_018242565.1 Planctomycetota bacterium
ACGAATTTTCTCAATCTGCGGGATGCAGGCGACCCCGTCGCGGTGGCGGCCCGCTACGAGCAGGAAGGGGCCGACGAACTCGTTTTTCTCGACATTACAGCCAGTCATGAGGAGCGAGAGATCTTGCTGGATGTCGTCCGCCGCACGGCTGATGTGGTCTTCATGCCTTTGACAGTCGGTGGAGGCATTCGCACGATCGACGACATTCGCATGTTGCTCAATGCCGGTTGTGACAAAGTGTCGATCAACTCGGCGGCCGCGAAGAATCCGGAATTCGTCCGGGAAGCGGCTCTCAAATTCGGCAGCCAGTGTATTGTGGTGAATATCGATCCCAAGCGCGTTCAGCAGGAGGGCCGCGAAGTCTGGGAAGTGTTTGTCAACGGCGGCCGTAAGCCGACGGGCCTGCGCGCAGTGGAATGGGCTCAGCGCGTAGAAGAACTCGGTGCCGGTGAAATCGTGCTGACCTCGATGGATGCTGACGGAACGAAAAATGGCTACGACCTCGAAATCACCCGTGCCGTGGCCGACGCTGTCGATATTCCCGTGGTCGCCAGCGGAGGGGCGGGCAGTCCCGAGCATCTGTACCAGGCCCTGTCAGCAGGACGGGCCAGTGCGGCACTGGCGGCCAGCATCTTTCACTATGGCGAATACACGATTCCGGAAACGAAGCAGTATCTGGCCGACCGGGGTGTGCCAGTCCGCTTGACCGGATTCGAAATGCAGAGAGCCGCCTCATGATCGATGTGCGGGAATTGAGCAAGCGATTTCCGACACCCGGCGGTGGTGAACTGACGGCGGTGGACTCCGTTTCGTTCACCGTCAACTCCGGAGATGTGTATGGTTTGCTCGGCTCGAATGGTGCGGGCAAAACGACCACCCTGCGGATGATCCTCGGGTTGTTGAAGCCCACCTCGGGCTGGGCCACGATCGACGGCTATCGATCCGACGAATACCCTGAAGAAGTCAAACGGCGGGTGGGGTTGGTCTCGGCCAATGCCGGGCTGTATCAATACCTCTCTCCTCGCGAAATGTTGTTGTTTTTCGCCGACCTGTACGGGGTGCCCGTCGAAACGGCTCAGGCCGAGTTCGAGCGTCTGTCGCAATTGCTGGGATTGACCGAGTTTGCCGATCGTGCCTGTTCGACATTGAGTACAGGACAAAGGCAGCGCGTTAACTTGGCACGGGCGTTGATCCACAGTCCCCCCGTCATGCTGCTCGACGAACCGACCCTGGGACTCGACGTGCTGGGGACGCAGGTCATTACCGAGTTCATCGCGCATCTGCGGCACACGGGAAAAGCGGTGATTTTGTGTACCCACCATCTCGATGAAGCCGAGCGGATTTGCAACCGCTTCGGGTTGATGCACCGTGGGCAGATCGTGGCGGAAGGAGATCTGGCGGCCTTGCGTGAACAGACCGGTTGTCGCACGCTGATCGAGATGTTCATCAAGCTTTCGGTGCGCGGTGCGGCACTGGCGGGGGCCGCCGGCTGAATTCCGATGGACACTCCTGGCGATTTGTCATCCGCGAACGACCGACTCCTGCGACTGGGCCGACTCATTCTCAAAGAGTTGCGCGAGATCCTGCGAGATCGGCGTACCATTGTCACGCTGGTGCTGATGCCATTGCTGATGTATCCGCTGCTCAGCGTGGCCTTCAAACAGTTTTTTGTGTCGCAGTTGAATGCCGTCAAAACGACTCGTTATCGCCTGGCACTCGACGATGACACGCGTGGGCACTATTTTCGGGAACTGTTTCGCGGGGTTGGGATGCCGGTCATTGACGCCGGCGACGATCAGGCCGCTGCCGAATACCATGGCAAGTCACCCCTGGTGGAAATGGGACTCCAGCGGAATCTGGCCGATCAACTGTTGAACTACGATCTGCACGTGGCCTTGAAAGTCACGGCACCCGCAGAGATTCACGCCGACCCGCAGCGAAACCTGGCATTGAAGGTTGAGTTGCTGTACCGCGAAGACTGGGGGGCCAGTCGCGAAGCGGCTGTCTATGTTGAAAAGTATCTGGCCATGGCCAACGAGAAATTTCTCGAAGCGCGGCTGAAAGTGCTGCGCGTCAGCCAGCCGGCGGCAGCCATTCAGGTTGTCCGGCAGCCTGTCGAAGGGGAACACTCGGGCGAGTCGGGAGCGGTCTCGATCACCGCCATTATTCCGTTCATTCTGATTCTGATGACCGTCACCGGCGCCGTCTACCCGGCGATCGATCTGACTGCCGGTGAGCGGGAACGCGGAACCTTGGAAGTGCTGGTCGCGGCACCGATTCCCCGCATGGGGGTCCTGCTGGCCAAATATGTCGCTGTGCTGACAGTAGCCTTATTGACGGCCACGGCGAATCTGTTGACGATGACCGTCACGGTCGTGGTGGGTGGCTTCGGAAAAATGCTGTTTGGCGAGACCGGTATGTCGGCCGGGGGCATCGCTGCGGTCTTCGCACTGCTGTTGCTCTTTGCTGCCTTCTTTTCCGCCGTGTTGTTGGCCGTGACGAGTACCGCTCGAAGTTTTAAGGAAGCGCAGGCGTATCTGATCCCGCTGATGCTGGTCTCGCTGGCTCCGGGAATCCTGAGCCTGATGCCCGATGTCGAACTTTCGGGTTTACTGCTGGTCACGCCGCTGGCCAACATTGTGCTGCTGGGACGTGACCTGTTGAAAATGGAAGCGTCTCCGTTTGCGACGTTGATTGTGGTGGCTTCAACCTTGTTATACGCCGGGGCGGCGATCGGCATTGCGGCCCGCGTCTTTGGGGCCGAGTCGGTGCTGTACAGTTCGCAGAGCGGCTGGTCCGATCTGTTCCGCCGGCCGCGGGTGCCGCAAACGACCCCCACGGTGACGGCCGCGACCTTCTGCCTGGCCTGCATGCTGCCGGCCTACATTCTGTTGTTCAGCTTGATGAGCACCTGGGCGACCGATCTCATGCAGCAGCAGATAGCCGGGGTCCTCATGACGGTGGCGGTGTTTGGCGGGATCCCGGCCCTGGCCTGCCAGATGCGTGGGGTGCGTATCGCACCGGCATTTCGAATGCCTCCGCGGCCACTCGGCGTTTTTCTGTCCGCGATGATCCTGGGGGGAACATTCTGGGTCTTCAGTTACGAAGCGGTGCAGATCATGCAGTATTTGCGTGGGGCCAGTTTCGACGATCAATCGCTTGAAGCCCTGCGGGAGTTTTCCGGCAAGCTGAAACAATTGCCGCTGCCGCTCACGTTGTGCACCATGGCCTTGGTGCCGGCTGTCTTTGAAGAGTCTTTTTTCCGTGGGTACCTGTTTCCTGCTTTGCACACGAAAACCACAACCGCCACCACCATCGTGGTGTCGGCCATTGCGTTCGGCTTGTTTCATGCGATTAATCCCAGTCCGCTGGCCCCGGAACGTGTGGTTTCTACAACCCTGGTCGGGCTGTTGCTCGGGTGGGTCCGCTGGCGTACCGGCAGCACCTTACCGGGGATCCTCCTGCACGCCGTCAACAATGCACTGGTGTTCGTCCCCGTGTATTTCGAACAGCAACTGGCTGACTTGGGCATTGGAACGATGCATGCCCAGCACCTGCCAGTGAATTGGATCGTCGGGGGCAGTGTCTGTGTCGCGATCGGCGTCGTCGGCATGATCTGGGCAACGCACCAACCACCGAACCGGACCAAAGTGGCCTCGTCCGGGGCCTGAGGCGACTGGTGAAAACGGATCGGAGGGCCTGGGGGTCGTTCCGAGTCGCATCGGGCGCTCGTTTCGCGCGGAATCTCTGGGTGCAGGCGGCGACAGAATTCTTGGCGCAATACCAGTTTCCGGTTAGTATCTACGTGTGTTTATGTGTTTGGTTGACGCGAGCGCGAGCGGCGCGATGCGCCGTGATTTCTGATCGAGAATGATTACCCCCGGTTCCAATGGGCGGTCACTGCATGACAAAAGCTGCGGGAGTTTCGGTTTTCGTCGCTGCCGCACTGGTCGCCTTCGGCAATTCGGCCTGGGGGGCCGAGGCGTCACACTACAACTTCGAGAACGATATCCTGCCGATCCTCAGTCGGTTTGGCTGCAACACCTCCGGGTGCCACGGTAAAGCCGAGGGGCAAAACGGTTTCAAGCTCTCGATTTTCGGGTTTGATCCGGAAGCCGATCATGCCGCACTGACTCAAGAGGGACGTGGGCGACGCGTCGTTTCCACGGTGCCTGAGCGCAGTCTGTTGCTCGCAAAAGCCTCGGGGCGCGTTCCACACGGCGGCGGGGTCCGGATATTCCGGGGGACAGACGAGTATCGCACTTTGGCTGATTGGATTGCGGCCGGATGTCCATTCGGATCGACCAGTGATCCTCGAGTCGTGGCGATTGAAGTGACTCCGCGTGAACGGGAACTGAAATTCGGCGAAAAGCAGCCGCTGCGGGTGACGGCCGTCTATTCCGATGGACGTTGTGTTGATGTGACCCGGCATTCACGATTTCAGTCGAACAGTGAGGGGCTGGCTCAGGTCGATGACGCGGGGGTCGTCACGACTGGCCAGTCGCCGGGGGATGTGGCCATCATGGCTTCGTATCTGGGCGAGGTCGATGTCTTTCGGGCCCTGATCCCCCGTCCAGAACGAATCGAGAATTATCCGGTGCTGCCGGAATCGAACTTCATCGACGGCCTGGTTTATGCCAAGTTGCGGAAACTCAACGAGCTTCCCTCGCCTCCGGTCAGCGATGCCGACTTTCTGCGACGGGTGTATCTCGACATCATCGGCACCCTGCCTGCCGCCAGGGAAGCCCGAGAGTTCCTGGGTGACACAGACCCGGGCCGGCGCGGGCGACTGGTCGAGCGTTTGCTTGAGCGGCCGGAATTCGCCGACTTCTGGGCGCTGAAATGGTCGGATGTCTTGCGTGTCGACCGCCAGGTCCTTGGGCACAAAGCCGCCTATGCCTATTACCGCTGGATCCGTGACAGCCTGGCCGCCAACGTTCCGTACGATCAGTTCTGCCGGCAAATCGTGGCCGCCGAAGGCCCCTTGTCCGAAAATCCCGCCGGTCATTTTTTTAAGGTCGTGTCGAAACCGGGCGAGATGGGGGGCGCGTTGTCCCAGGTGTTTCTGGGTGTCCGTATTGATTGTGCCCAGTGCCATCACCATCCGTTTGACCGTTGGAGTCAGTCAGACTATCTGGGGATGCAGGCCTTTTTCACACAAGTGTCCTTCAAGTCGGTCGCGGGTAACGAATTTCTGCTGGCTGGTAATTCGGCACCCACGAAGCATCCCCGAACGGGGCAGAACGTGTTCGCCCATGCCCTTGCGACCGAGGCGCCTCAGGCGGAACCGGTGGGCGATCGCCGCCATCTATTGGCCGCCTGGATGACCGCACCAGACAATCCCTGGTTTGCCCGCAATCTCGTCAATCGCACCTGGGCCCATTTTCTCGGACGGGGCCTGGTGGAACCCGTCGATGATGTGCGGCTGTCGAATCCGCCTACGAATCCGGCTCTGCTCGATGCGCTGGCCCAGTCGTTCGTGCAGTCGCGGTTTGATTTCAAGCAGTTGATTCGGACGATCACGGCATCTCGAGTTTACCAGACGTCGGCGACTATCGACGTCACCAATGCTCGTGATGATCAGAATTATGCGCGGGCCCTGTTGCGTTCGATCGAAGCCGAAGTTCTGCTCGACGCGGTCTGCCAGGTAACTGGCGTTCCCGAGAAATTTCAGGGGGTACCCGGCGGGACTCGTGCGATTCAACTCTGGGACAGTCAGACGACCCACTACTTTCTCAAACTGTTTGGTCGCCCGACACGCACGACGGCGTGCGAATGTGAACGGACCAGGGAACCCAGTGTTGCCCAGGTGCTGCATATCCTGAATTCGACCGATTTGCACGGAAAACTCGTGCACGCGGGAGGCCGCATCGCCCGGCTCACAGCCGCACTGACCGATGATGCCCAATTGGTCGAGGAACTCTACCTGACGTTTTACAGTCGTTTCCCCACGGCGGCGGAACGAGACATGGCTGTGGCTTATCTGCAAAAACATCAGGCCAGCCGTCGGCAGGCTGTCGAAGATCTCGCCTGGAGTATGCTGAACACCGGCGAATTTGTGTTTAATCATTGAGGACGACGAATGGGTTTCGCGGGGCACGTGCGAGTCGAGAGGAATCGTGTGCCGGAACACCGGTCGAAATTGCCACAGGAACGATCCATGAATCTCTGGAATGCGTATTGCGATGGACTGGCTCGCCGCGATCTGTTGCGCGTCGGTGTTGCCGGGCTGTTTGGCTCCGGCCTGGGGCTGCCCGGTCTGTTGGCGCGCGAGGCGCGTGCTGCCGAAGACAACAGTTCTAAACCGCGTGACATTTCACTGATTATTCTGTTTCTGAAGGGGGGCTTGAGTACGATCGACACGTTTGATCTCAAGCCCGACGCGCCCGCGGAATTTCGCGGCCCGTTTCAGCCGATCGCCACCAACGTTTCCGGAATTCAAATCGGCGAACATCTGCCCCAACTGGCCCGACACGCCGACAAGTTTTCACTGATCCGTTCGTTTGGTCATCGCAATTCGGATCACGGGCCGGCCGATCATTACATGCTGACCGGTTATCATCCGCTGGCCGGGTTCAATCCCAGCCTGAGCCCCAACAATCAGCGACCATCGCATGGCTCGATCGTGGCTCGAAAACTCGGACCACGCGGTTCAGTGCCCGCCTACGTCTGCCTGCCCCGATTTCATGCCAGTGCCGGTGCGGCTTACCTGGGCGCCGCGGTCGCCCCGTTGGTTGTGGAATCCGACCCGAATTCACCGAATTTTGCTGTGCCCGATCTGACGCCCCCGTTGTCCATTCGCTCGGACCGTTTATCGGCACGGAAAGAGTTGCGAG
>JAFEBR010000981.1 GCA_018242565.1 Planctomycetota bacterium
AAGAGACAGCGCGTCGCGTCCCGGCACAGGCGTGCCGTATTTGAAGAACGAATCGGGAATCGCCTTTTGCTCGGGCAGATTCGTCCGAATCACGTCCAGAATCTTGGGCAACGCGTTTTTCTGGAACTCAGCCGACTTCTGATCTGAAGCGGCCGCATGCACACGCCCCGACGTTGCCAGCCCCAGTGGCCGAACCATCGACTGGATCGGTGATTCCACTTCGGCTTTAGCGTCCAGCGCCGGCAGCAGAATGAGTCCAGCCAGCAAAGCAGGCCAGACGAGAGAAGATTGACACTTACGCTCACTCATACTCGGTTTCTCCTGTAATTTTTTAGTACCAAAGTCCGCACCGGAGTGCGGAGACATTTCATTCCCAGGCAGAACCTGCCACAACATTGAGGCAGCGGTATTCTGCACCGGTCTGTACCCACGCGGCGATGGGCAAACGATCTATTCAAAACGAGACCGAGACTGTCGATCGTCACTGTCGGACGCCTCTCGCGGGCAGGCGACGCCTGGCGACAATCGATTCCGTACCGTTCTCGAATTCCCCGGCTTCACGGGCAGGAATGCTCCCTGCCGGTAAAACCGGGACCACGGTCTGGGAAGCCGTCAATGATTTCCCAGTTTCCGTTCCATGCGGCTCTGCCGCTCGTCACGCGGATCTCGGGATGCGACTACGAGCCGCTCGTGAATCCGCCTGATCGGACCTGTGCTCCATCAATCGCGAACGCACGCCTTTCGGTAATGTCCCGAATGCGGGTGACGAACGCGTCCACAGGTGGGGCGTTAAATTTCTTGCCATCTCAAAGAGGCGTAAGGCAAGTTCTGTGCCAAGCCTGAAGAGTGCACAGAATGAGAGGCCGAAGACGGAAAGGCCCAACTTTCGCAGGATTTACTGTCGTCAGAGGCCAGCATCGGGCCGCTTGTTCTCATTCTGAGACCGCGAGGTTCGAACGCGCCCCTGCAGACCGGGTACCGCTGGTCTGGGGACGCGCGGCGCGGCGGCCTAACGAAACGTGAAGAGCGGCCGGCAATTCGTATCCTGCGACGCAGGCTGGACACTTGGCACGATAAGACAAGCCGCGGGCTCACTATCTGAGTTTGTGCGGCCTGTGGCTCTGATGTCTGGCCCGGTGAGCCAGTCGCTCATCAGTTCAAGGGAAGAGTGGCCGTGGCTGTGCCGTTACCCGACCCGCGCGTGAAGAGGTCGGCCACGAAGTTCAATGTCAGCACATTCGTGGTGAAACGGGCGAAAGCTTCTCCCGGGGTCTCCTGCAGAATCAGAACGTCTCCGGCCTGCACGAGCAGGTTTTCGCGATCATCCTTCAAGGCGCGGTACAGGTCGACGCGAATTGTGACTTTGCGCCCGTCGGGCATTGTTCGGATGATGGCCAGCAAGCTGGGGGACGGATTGCCGATTCCGTGGGCCACGATCTGGCCTGACAGGTTGCTGGAGTTCAAACCGCCGTTCACCAGTGGACCCCCCGAGCGGGCGATCGCTTCCACCACGTTGATGTCGACATCGCGGGGCAGGGCGATTTCCCGGGCCGGCAACAGACCCGCCGTGTAATACACTTCCGCGAGTCGGGCCTCGACGAACACGATGTCGCCCGTTTTCAGGATGACATCTTCCGGTTTGAAGGGGGGCTTGTCGCCAGGCGCCATCCGCATGGGAATTCGAATCATCTGGCTGGGCTCGGCTTCGACCGTTTCCACGCCGCTGTCGGGGCGGAAACCGCCGCGCTGAATGACAATTTCATTGAGCGCGCCGGCACCGGGTAAACCCCCGGTTCGCGTCAGTGCGTTCAGCAGATCGTTTTCGTAAGCGGGCAGATCGACGACTGTGCCTGTGCCGTTATGCCGGGTCGTGGCGGTGGTCGCCAGGCTGCTCAACCCGCGGAAATTTCCGCTGCGTGCCAGCGGATTGGCCAGGCCAATGTCATCGGTCGGGCTATCCTGGCGAATGACCAGAATCCGTTCAGTCCGCGGTCGGATCAGTGAAACCATGATCCGCTCTTGGTCCATCCGCACCAGTTTCCGTTTGACGGTGTACGCCTCGACAACCGCCTGCTCGGCCTCATTGACGGTCAACCCTTTCACCGAGACCGGATCGACGCGCGGCAAAGGCAAAGTCCCATCGTCCCGCACAGCGATGGGCACCCCCACCGCCGGCGGCAACTCGCCCGATTCGGGGATGCTGACCGGAGGCAGGGAATTGATATCCCATAGCACGACATAAACGAAGACACCCAGAATATCCCCCCCCGACAGGCGGTAATCCTTAACCGGAGCACGCCGCAGCCAGGCGAGGGGAATGGTCCGCTTCGGGTCCCGCGCTTCGGCCAGAAATTCCTGGGGCAGCATGCGGACGGGAATACCATCGGCGACGGGGTTCGTGAGCGCGGCGCAGCCTGTCAGCCAGGGGGCCACCAAAAACCAACCGCACAGAGCGCGCAGCAGGAGCGAACACCCCCGCTGTGAGGCCTGTGGCATTCGTCGTTTGATGGCAGCTTTCAAGATCACGATGACCGCGAGACTTTCCAATTCGTAAAAGGCGGGGGATCCTGGTTAACGTCCGGGAACCGCAGGCTCCTGTGAGGACCCGAGCACCGCCTCACGGGGCAATTCGGGGGAGGCTGGCTCAGGTGCGAGCAGCGGTGTTTCCTCGACCTGGGGATCGTAGCGTGGCGCGATCGGTTCCGGTGAAATGCCCGCCGGTACCATGGGCGCCGTGGTCCCGGTCGGCCGTGTCACTTCGCCGTAATAGGGATTGGCAGGGGCAATGCCCCACGCCGAATTCGACACCGTCGCCAGCGGCCGCATCCCCGACTGGGCGGCATAGATTCGGCCGTCGGCACACCCGGCCAGCCATTCCTGGGCAGCCTGCTGGCCTTCGGGATTATGATATTTCAGTTTCCAGTATTTTCTGGGGGGCGCGAGGGGCGGGAGTTCGTTTCCGCCGTATGTGAGATACTGTACGACTCCGTCCTCAAAGCCGCTTTGATAGTCTTTGGTCAGTTCCATTTCGGGATTCGCCTGGCACATTTCTGCGAGTGCCTCCTGAGCGACCCGGCGGTGATAGGCCTCGGTCCGATCCTGGTCTTTGTGGATGTGAAACTGACACGGGGCGATGAAGAGATTGTAGAAGCCCGATTTATACATCGAGCAGCCAGGCACCAGCGCGAGCAGCAGACCGGCCGAACCGGCCAGCCAGACGCGCCGGGGCCACAGGCCACAGCGTTTCTGGAACCGCATCAGCCAGTATTGGCACTGATCAGCGAGCATGGCCGCCTGACTTTTGAGAGCGTAAGCACAATGGGCACAAGGACGAAAACCGACACCGCCACATCCTAATTTTCGACTTTCGATCTTGCCGACTTTAACGGTTTTAACGGCTGGCGCGATCCTGCCGACGGGCAGAATGATCGGGTGATCTCATTTGTTGGGCGTTGTAAGTTGTTGTTTCGTATGTGTTTGTGGTTTTATTTGGCGTCTGGTCGCGGTCAATGGACGGGCTGTTGTTGGTTTTCTCCAGGGCTTGTAGATTGCCTGGTTTGACGGGATGTCATGGAGGTCTGGCAGGGGCTGTGACCCGACCGAAACCGGCCGCTGGCGTCGGAATGTTCTGGGAACCCGACCGGGACAACGGCGCTGTGCGTCAACCCGATGCGTCGGGCATGGAGGATCTCAAGGAACGACAGGCGATTCGCATTTGGCCCGTAGTCGGAACGTGAGTGTTCGGGGCAGGCTCAATCTCAGCGGTCTCGATACCAAATCAACTTTGCAACAGGGCTGTGTATGAGATTCCGCGGTCGTTGACCGTCAACCGGCGCGTCTGGCTCGATTTGGGATTTGATGATCAGTGCCGGACGGAGTGCTCCGTTTTCCCCGGCGAGTCGGCGTAGGACAAAATCGCCGGGCTTTTTGGGTGCGGAGAGACATAGGGCCAATTTGCGAGGCATTTCCGGCGCGGCGCTGGTTTCGCGCGCGACGGACATTCTTTACGACATGCGAGCGCGAAATTTGGGGGAGTCCTGGTCGCACATCGCCCGGCCTGCGGTTTGTTACTCGTTGCCGACGACGGCGGAGATCGAGGCCTTGAGTTTCGCCAGGTCGCGGGAGATCTGCTGGAGTGTGGCCCCTTGTCGCAATTGATCTTCGCAGCGCGCGGCGCACTCCGTGATTTGCGGAAACCCGTAATTGGCCGCGGTTCCTTTCAACCGGTGGGCCGTCTTGCAGATGTCATCACTGGCCCCGGCGGCCTGGGCCGATTCGATTTGCGCCAGTTGTCGACGGAGCGACACCCGATACCGCTGCAGCAGTTCTCCAAAGTCTCCGGTAGGGGCGGGGGGCGTCACAGGCACGGCGGGGGCCGGTGGCGGAGCAACCGGTGGCCGGGCGACGCTGGTCATCCGCTTGAAACCCGGCAATGACATGGCTTCCCACAGCGCCGAAATCAGTTTCGACCGCAAGACCGGTTTGGTCAGAAACAGATCACAGCCGGCTTCGCGACAGCGTTCCTGGTCTTCGGCCATGGCGAAGGCGGTCAAGGCAATCACCGGCGTCTGCACCTGCCGTCGGCGCAATTCCCGGGTGGCTTCGGCACCGTCCATGATGGGCATCTGCATGTCCATCAGGATCATCTCAAACGGGGTTTTCGAGGCAATTTGTCCGACCACGGCATAAACTGCCTCACGGCCATTCCCGGCGACTGTGACGTGGATTCCCAGCGGTTCCAACATGTGGACAAAAATTGAGACGTTGTCGGGATTGTCGTCGACCAGCAATACC
>JAFEBR010000982.1 GCA_018242565.1 Planctomycetota bacterium
AAGACGAACTCCAGCGCCACCAGGAACGCCCGCCACCCAGAGACGAAAACCCGCCCGAGCCGCGCCCGTAAGGCCGATGTCACAGATACCGGCCGAAACCTCGTTCTTCGAGCAGTTTCACCAGTTGTCGCAAGGCGGCTTCATCCCCCTGAGGCGCGACAAGAGTGGCATCGGGCGTATGGACCACGACGAAGTCTTCGAGACCGATCGTGGCCACGAGATGGTCGCCCGTCGTGCGGATGACGCAGCGCTTCGTATTCACGACACAACTGGTTCCCAGAACGGCGTTCTCGTTGTCATCCACTCCCAGCGCCTTGGGCAGGGCCTGCCAACTGCCGACATCGTCCCAGTCGAACGTGGCCGACACCACGAAGACTTCGCTGCGAGTAGTCAACCGGCTGACGAGCGGTTCCAGAACCCCATGGTCAATGGAAATCGAGGGCAACTGGGCAAACCCCTCGTCGATCGCGGCAGCCCAGCCGTTGACCCGAGCACGTTCCGCAATTCGCGACAACCCTTCGTAAATTGCCGGCTGAAATTCGGCCAGCAACTCGAGAATCCGTGCGGCACGCCATACGAAAATCCCGGAATTCCAGAGAAATGTGCCGGCCGACAGAAATTCCCGGGCCGTTTCCACATCGGGCTTTTCACGAAAGCGTGCGACGCTCCAGGCCCCGGTCCCCTCTCCCGCCACCGCCGCCCCCCGCTCGATATACCCGTAACCGGTCGCCGGGTACTGTGGCGGAATCCCGATCAGAACGCTCGCATCCGGTTGCTCGGTGACAAATTGCACGGCCCGTTCCACGGTGGCCCGAAACGCTTGTTCCGGGCGAATCAAATGATCGGCCGGGGTAATCAACAGGATCGCATTCGGGTCGGCTTCCCGCACCTGCCAGGCGGCCAGGCCGATGCAGGGGGCCGTGTTCCGCCCGCAAGGCTCGGCAATCACCTGCGCGGCCGTCAGTTGCGGCAATTGCCGCAGGGTCTCGGCCACATACGCGGCATTGGTGACCACGTGCATATTCCGGGAAGACACCCAGGAATGGCAACGGTCGGCCGCCTGCTGAATCAGGGAACGATCGCCCGCCAGTGTCAGGAACTGTTTCGGCTTGGCGCGTCGGCTTTCTGGCCAGAAACGGGTGCCACTGCCTCCCGCCATGATGACCAGGTTCAGCAATCGCGACAGCGCCGGCTCGGTCGAAAGATACAGCGGGCTGTCAAAATTCTGGGTGCGGTCCACCCGGGCGGCCAGTTCTGCGGGATCGACCGCGAACAAGGGACTGATTTCCACCAGAGCGTCGCTGGCGATCTCGACCCCCGCGGCACGCAGCCAACTGGCGTGCAGCCGCGACAAGCTGGCCTGCACATGGGTCTGCGAAAAATCTCCCGTCTTGTTTTTGAGCGGACAGAACTCGTCTTCCCGCCGGGCTTCGTAAACCAGCGACTTTTCCGTCAAAGGCAATACGTCGAAAATGAACCGTTCGAATTTGACGGCATTCTCGTTCGCCGGCTGCACGTGCAGTCCCTGCTCATCCAGGTGCGGCACCTTCTTAATCGCGCGATGGAAGGGCAGTTCGATGCGATTGTCACGCAAACGAGTCAGAAAGTCCCGGCTGAATATATGAATCGCCGTATTTCCGGCCCAGAACTGCAGCCCTCCCTGCGAATCGACCTGCTCAGACACGTCCGCCGGCATATCGCTGTATTCGATAATCTGCGTGAGCCCATCGACCTCGACGATGACCCCCATGCGCTCGGCCGCCGACAACTTGGCCACGACTTTCGTCGATAACTCACTCCCCGTCTGGGCGTGATAGCCCAGAAACACCGGGTCGCAAACACGGGCCAGGGGGTTATCGACCTGGTGGTAGTACAAGTAGTCGACGCCCGCGTCGCACATCTGATCGAGAATGTGTTCGCGATCGAGTGCCCGCAGGATCCCGCCATGTCCATCGGGGTTCAGGACCAGTTCGTGCTTCGAACCGAGCAGCAAACGGCCGGTGGTCAGGTCCACGGCCGGCATCGTCCCCTGCCGAAAGAAATGGACGTGCCGCGGATTCAGACCGAAGTACCGGTGCGTCAGAAAGAACTCGACCGTCTCATCATGAGTCGCATCGCTGGTCATGATGTAATAGGGGATGACGGCTCCCGCCTCGCGCGAGCGGGCGACCACCTGCTCGGCCAGCATCTGGAACAGCGACTTATTGCTGACCGGGCCAATCGGAAACTGACCCTTGGGATGCGGAAATCCTAATCGTGAACCTTCGCCCCCCGCCACGAGGATGACCCCGACACGACCACTCCGCAACAATTCCAGGCCGGCCTGATAAGCGGCTTGATGGGCCCGCCTGTCGGCCTCGGACTGCGGCACGCGAATGACCTGCCGGGGGGGGCGGGCCCGACGGGCGCGGTCCGCCGGCGATTCCTCGTCGACGGCCTCGCTGTTCTGCTGCCACAGTCGCGCCAACTGCTCGAAATCGACAGCCTGGAGTTGCCCGACCAGGCTGTCTCTCTGGGTCGGAGTCAATTCGTTCCAGAAGCGGAGCAGGTGGTCCTGCCGGTGGACACGCAAACGTTCAACGAGATTCGTGGGCAAGGTCATCGTCATGGATCGACAAGGGCGGAAACTGGGTACCAACCCTTATCATCCAATCTGCCACCTGAATCGGCAAGCCGACGCGCTACGAGTGCTGGCACATCAGCAGCAGGCTGTAGAGCACGACGCCACTGACCATGACGGTCGCGAAATACAGCACCCGGCGGGCCACGTGAATCTTACGCCGGGCGATGATCTGGCAGATGATCGACACGATTGCCACCAACCCGAATTTGAAATAGGTCAGCCCCGGGGGGCCCCAACTGTCGAGAAAATAGCGGGCAATCGGGTTGCCTTCGACGTACGACAGGCCCGTCGTCGCCGGTGTGTGCGTGATTAGATACCGAGTCAAATAGACGTCGAGGGCACTCGCCACAATAAATAACAGGGTCTCAACTTCCAGAGGCATTCGCTGACGAACTTTCATCCACAGTGAGCGAATCACCGTTGACCGTTCTCCATGAGACAACACGTTCATGGCGCGAGACCTTTCCCCAAAAAAAATCGGGACAGGAATTAGTGAAGTGAGCTTTTCATATATATGCAGCTTCGACATTTCCTTCAACAGCAGTTCACGAATTCTTAACCAAGAATTCGCATTTCCGGAGACAATTCTTTGGCCGACACAGGGAGTGGTCCGTGGCGACTCGAATCTGAGGATCTGGGAATTCGAGACTTCATCGCCAGAGGACCAGCCACTTTTCCCCGCGGAGCGGCACTTCGCTCGGTCCACACCGGCAAGTGTTTGCGGTGTCGGGTGTCACTGGTTTCCTGACCTGCATCTGTCCGTGACGCTGCATGCAGTCAGCCCGCGCAGGTCCAGTTCGTTGGTCATTCTCTGCGCGACACTTTGGTTCGAGACCCAGCGCTTGCTGGCTCAGAATCAGAGGCAGCCGGGTGTCGTTTCGCGAATCGAGAGGAGCGGGTCGAGAGAACGAGGGGGCGGGGTCCGCGATCACCCTGAGCAGCGACAAACGGGCTGTGTGCCGGTGTTTCGCGTGCGACATCAGTACCAGCCTCGAACTCGCATCGATTGCGACAGTCGCCGGGTGTAAACTGCCAGTATGTCTCTGCTGCCAGTTCATTCCGCTGAGATGCGCCCAGACACGCCGCCTCACCCCAGGCGCCGTATCCCCTGGTCATTGCAGTTGTTTCTGGGTCTTTTGGCGCTCATCGCCATGTGCTCGGGATGGGTCGCGCTGCGTGGCTACCGCCAAATAACCGCCATCCGCGAGATCGAAGCGCTCGGCGGTTATGTAGCCCAAAAGCCGGTCGGCGCACCCTGGCTCCGCAAAATCATCGGCGAACGTCAAATGCGGATGTTTGACAAAGTGACGATGGTGTCATTCAACGGCCCCCAGGTGACGAACACCGGCATCCAGCATCTGCGTGGACTCTCCTCACTCAAACAGCTTTCACTCAACCAAACCCAAGTGACTGACGCTGGCCTGCAGAATCTTTGCGGGCTGATTGCACTCGAATTTCTTAATCTGGATCAGACTCAAGTGACTGACGCCGGCTTGGAGCGGATCCGCAGCTTGACCGCACTCAGACACCTGACGCTCAAAAACACACAGGTGACCGATGCCGGCTTGCAGCATCTTCGCGGACTCTCCGCACTCGAAACCCTATGGCTCGACGACACGCAAGTGACCCACGTGGGAGTCACCCAATTGCAGCAGGCATTGCCCAATCTGGTAATTCGCCCGCAACGATGAGACCGCGCCTTGCCAAAGTGCGGACACTGCAGCAAAAATAAGGTACAAGGGGATCTCGTCCCAACCGATCGCCCCAGCGGTCATTCCCGACAACTCTTCAGAATTTAGACATGTCCAGCACGCTCACCCGACATCGCTTCACCGTCGATCAGTACGAAGAGATGGGTCAGACGGGCATTCTTACCGAAAACGACCATGTCGAATTATTGCAGGGGGAGATCGTCGAAAAAATGACCATTGGCCCGGGGCATGCCGCGTGTGTGAATCGCATGAATCGCGTATTTCAGCAGCGATTCGGATCGGTCGCAATCATCGCGGTTCAGAATCCGATTCGAACCGCGGACAGCGAACCGGAGCCCGATGTCGCTGTCTTAAAGTTCGACGAAGATTTCTATGCCCGAGGAACGCCGCGTGGCGAAGATGTGCTGCTCGTCGTCGAAGTGTCTGATGTGACTCTCGAAACGGATCGTACACTGAAAAGCGAGATTTACGCGCTGGCTGGAATTCCCGAGTATTGGATCATCAATCTGGTCGAGGAACGCCTGGAGGTCCTTCGTCGGCCATCTCCGGCCGGAAAGTACGCCAGCCTTCAATCATTCGACCGCACAGCGACCATCACGCCGTTGCTCTTTCCCGACTGCACCCTGAACGTCTCGGATTTATTTTAAGCGAGACGGCAACGAGACTGGTCATAATTCACGGAGCCGAGGCGGCCGAACAGGGCGACACACCCACCACGTCCGAAGCGTGATCCTGCCGCCATACAGGCGTCGCAGCCATCGGTGAATTCCGTGCGGTTTCATGGACCTGTCCAGATTGAGGACGGTCAGTATCAGTCGGCAGACGTGCGTTGATTAACGCGACTCGGCCGACGAGACATCCCAACTGTGGCCGCATGAATCGCACTCGAAGCCAACCAACCGTCCCATTCCGGGAACGGCCAGCGAATTGCGATATGCGACCGCGGGTTGATCATCAACCGGAACGACCGCCGCGCGATTGCAGACCGGGCAGCAGCGATTCTGATGCAGCAGACGTGCTCGAGCGAGTGGTTGTTCGGCAAGACAGGCGTCCGTCGGTCCAATTCGACCGGCAATGGCCCGATCACGACCGGGAAACTTAAGAATGACAGGCCCGTCGCCTGCATCATCTCTTTCGAGAGGCTCTTCGACGGTGGTGCCCCACTCCGAGCGACTGGGCGGGTAAATCGACAATGCCACCGGCGGCAAATGCAATTTCAAACAGCTCATCCGTGAGCCTCCCTGGTTGTGGCCATCTTGGCCGGGATTGAAATTCCTACGCGACGGCGGGGAGAATAAATCGTGTGGCGCAGTCCTGCAAGGTGGGTCCGCAAAAAATCTCAGGAAATTTGTAACTTTTTCCCAACACCGCGCGCCACACCCCAGAGGACGCCCTCACGCCCATTCATACCTCATCACAACCGGATGTCGGCTCGCCCCCTCGGTTGAGCCTGCCTGATGATTCTGGGACACTGAAACCCGCCCCGAAGCATCGGTCAGGCAAGTCGACGGGAAATCACTGGGCCTGTCGCACGCCGTCAGCGGGTCATTGCGAGCTTTCCTGAATTGCCACAGATGCCATCTTCACCCCAGTCTCCCTGAAGCCCCAGAGACATCATGAAATTGCTACAGCGAATTGGCTGGCTGGTCGGATTGTGCCTCGGCTGGTCAACCATCCATGCTTATGCTGCTGAGCGGACCCCCAACATCGTGGTCGTTTTTACCGACGACCAAGGGTATGGCGACTTGGGCTGCTACGGGGCGCATGGTTTCAAAACTCCGCATCTCGATCGACTGGCCCAGGAAGGCATCCGCTTCACCGACTTTTACGTGGCACAGGCTGTCTGTTCGGCGTCCCGCACGGCCCTGCTCACGGGGTGTTACCCCAATCGACTGGGAATTGTCGGTGCCCTCGGCCCCAAAGATCGACATGGAATTCATGCCGACGAAACGACCCTGGGCGAATTGTGTCGCTCCCAGAAATACGCGACCTGCGCTGTCGGCAAATGGCATTTGGGACACCACCAGCCCTTCCTGCCTTTGCAACACGGGTTCGATGAATACCTCGGGCTCCCCTATTCCAACGACATGTGGCCGAAACACCCCACCGCCGGAGCCAATTTCCCGGACCTGCCCCTGATCTCCGGGAACGCAGTCATCGAAAAAGATCCCGATCAGACGCAACTCACGAAGCGCTATACCGAGCGGGCCGTGGACTTTATCAATCGGCATGCGTCGCAACCGTTTTTCCTGTACCTGGCCCATAACATGCCCCACGTCCCCCTGTTCACCTCGGAAGAGTTCAAGGGGAAATCACTGCAGGGTCCATATGGCGACGTGATTGAGGAAATCGACTGGTCGGTGGGGCAGATTCTCTCGGCTCTCAAAAACAACAACATCGATCAGGAAACACTGGTGATCTTCACCTGCGACAATGGGCCCTGGTTAAGCTACGGAAGTCACGCTGGCTCGGCAGGCCCATTGCGGGAAGGCAAAGGGACGACATTCGAAGGCGGAGTCCGAGTTCCGTTTTTGGCCCGCTGGCCTGGAAAAATCCCCGCGGGTGCGGTTTGCCGAGAACCCGCCATGACGATTGACCTGTTTCCCACCATCGCCCGACTGATCGGTGCGCCGCTCGTCGACCACCAGGTCAACGGGCGCAAAATCGATGGGCTCGACATCTGGCCTTTGCTCAGCGGCCAACCGCAGGCCCAGTCACCCCATGAAGTTCTCTATTTCTACTGGCTCAATCGGCTGGATGCTGTGCGCAGCGGTCGCTGGAAACTGCACGTGCCGCACGAATATCCCCGCGTGATCCAACCCGGCGCGGCTGGCAAACCGGGACAAATGGAGACGCGCCGGACCGAACTCGCGCTGTACGATCTCATAGAAGATCCTGGCGAGCGAAACAGTCTGGCCGGACCGCATCCCGATGTCGTGGCTCGCCTGCAAAGCTACGTGGAAAGTGCGCGGGCCGACCTGGGAGATTCCGCCACCCAGAGAACCGGAACCGGGGTCCGGCAGCCAGGTCGCTTGCCCGAATGACTCACATGGAGAGCGGATTGTTACCCCCCGACGAACCCCGGTGGCGCGAGGAATGGGACCTGCTGCACGAACTCCGACACGCGCCGGAGTTGCTCAGAATTGTCGCCGAGTCGAGCGGCAACGAATTATCCCGGCAAACGCAACTTCGACGCGAGTATCCCGACCGACTCGTACGGGGCGCCTTTGCTCTGGGAGATTTGCGGCGCAAGGCAGCCGGCAAATTCACCCGGGCCGCCGAGATGTGGTTTGATCGCCAGGGACTCGAACAATCGACCTCTGAGACCGTGGCCCGCTACAAAGCCCAACGGTTCGCGGGACCCGTTTTCGACTTCTGCTCGGGAATCGGCGGTGATGCTCTGGCACTCGCCCAACATGGTTCCGTCACGACGGTGGATGCGAATCCGGTCGCCGGATTGCGTGCCCTGTGGAATGCCGAGGCCTATGGCGTTGCCGACCGGGTGTCCCCGCAGTGTGCCGATGTGACGCAGATCGATCCGGGGACATCCCTGGTGCACATTGACCCTGACCGCCGGGCGGGGGCCAGCCAGCGGGCGGTGCGGATTGAAGATTATGTGCCGGGCCTCGAATTTCTGCAGCAGTTGATTCGTACGGCCCGGGGGGGCGCGATCAAGCTCAGCCCCGCCTCGAACTTTGGCGGCAAGTTTCGCGACGTGGAAGTGGAATTGATCAGCCTGCACGGAGAATGCAAAGAGGCCACGATCTGGTTCGGCGAACTCCGGGGCAGCGCCTCGTGCCGGGCGACGCTGCTCCCCACGGGTGAGTCGATCTGCGGCGAACCGCTCGACTACGCCGCGCCCCTTTCCGCGCCTTTGCGCTACGTGTTTGATCCCGATCCGGCGGTGGTCCGATCCGGGCTGGTGGATGCAGTTGCCACCCAGTTGGATTTGTGCCGACTGGATGCCGCCGAGGAGTACCTGACCGGCAGCGAAATTCCCAACAGCGGATTCGTGCAGGCCTTTGAGGTCCTGGCCGAGTTGTCCAACAATCCGGCCGAGATTCGCAAGTACTTTCGGTCCGCTCCGTACGGTCAGTTGGAAATCAAATGCCGGCACATTCCGATTGAGGCCGACAGCGTCCGCCGAAAGCTGCAGTTAAACGGCGACCAGGCCGGCGTGCTGATCTTCGCGCGCCTCGATGGGAAATCGCGGGCACTCGTCTGTCGCCGGGTCACCCGGGGCGTCGCATCGTCGCCGGACACGGCTGTGCCGTGACCGATTTTGGGCCCACAGGGGCAGGCCACAGCCGCGATTACCCGAGTTCCACAAAGAACCCCGCCGCCGTCCACTGGTGAAACCACTCTTGAAGTCGAACGGCGAGTTCGTCGTCGGTCAGTGACGATTCGCGGGTGGCACAGTCCAGTGCTGACCCCAGCGACGCACCTTCCTGCAAGGCTTCCAACAAGAGGTACTGCTCGCGCGACAGGACGAAACGTTGAACGCGGTAGTCGCGGCGGGTGATCGCCAGGTACGAGTCGGCCGCCTGAGGCAAGGCGATTGCAGTACCACGGGCCGTCGCCGTGAAGAACTCGTTGAGGGGAAAGCTCAAGGCCAGCAATCGCAAACAGGGCGCCGGCACGAGCCGGGTGTGAATCCAGGCATCGGCCGGAATCTCGCGCAGCCGCGCGAGATCCAGCGTCTGCAGCCGTTCCACCCCCGGCCCATCGAACACCTCGTTGACGACGCGCTCCAGCCGGGCCAGATCAATCATCAAGGCGGGCCAATCCAGAGCCGTGTCCGGGGCATCGTCCACGGCGGGGCGCGTCGCCCTCAGAAACTCGGGGAAATTCGCACCGAGCTGCCCCAGCGTGTAACTGGTCGAGGGGTGATCCTGCAGATAGCCAACGGCAAACGTATCGAACAGTTCATCTCCCAGCGCGCGGGCCAGGACCGAATACTCGGTCCGCAGGCAATCCAGCAGCCGGGCGTAATACGCGTGATAGTAAATCTCGAGCCGTTCGAGACTGGTCTGCGCGCGCGAGCGCGAAATGACCTGCTCCACCTGCCCCGGGCCGAGGGCGATCTGTTGCTTCGCCGTGGTTGATTCCAGCGCGGTCCGCGGGCCGGCCGGATGCGTAATGACCGCCTGCATCCAGCGTTGAATCTCATCCAGGGTGTGGCGCGGTTCGCTCATTCGGCCGCCGCGACTAAGAACGAGACCGGATTGGACACCGCCAGCGGACGATCCACCGCCGTCACCGCCGCGATGGCGGGCAACTCCCGCTGCGGGACGAGCGCGCCCGGTGCGTGCAGGGGCACGTTGGGCCTCACCGACTCAGTGGACTCGGGCCCGGCGGTCGGCGTCAAATATCGCCGGGCCTTGAGGACTTCCGCATGCACGACCGAGAACTCAGGAATGGCGGCATCCCACTCGAGCAACGTGGAAACCGGGCCGGTCTGCCGCCGGGCGTGCGCGTACAGTTCCCAGACTGGGTCGATCACCGGGCCATCATGGGTATCAATGCAATGCGTGCCACAGTTCGTGTGCCCCGCCAGATGAAACTGTACGATTCGGCGATGCGGCACCGCGTCGATGTACTCCCGCGGATCGAAGTCGTGATTGATACTCGATACGTAAATGTTATTGACGTCGAGCAACAGACCGCAGTCCGCGTCTTCCGCCATGCGGGTCAGGAACTCCCATTCCGACAGCGTCGAATCGGCAAACGTCACGTAAGAACTCGGGTTCTCGAGCACAAACGGGCGCTCGAGCACATCCTGGACGATCCGCAGGCGGGCCACCACGTGCGCCAGCGTTTCTTCGTTCAGCGGAATGGGCAGCAGATCGTGCGTATTCCGCCCGGCGACTCCGGTCCAGCACAGGTGGTCCGAGATCCAGCGCGCCTGTGTCCATTCCGCCAGACGCTTGAGCTTGTGCAGGTAGGCCAGATCGAGAGGGTCCGTACTGCCAATCGAGAGCGACACACCGTGCATTACGATGGGGTACCGCTCGGCGATCTGCTCGAGTACATACCGCGGCCGTCCCTGGGAATCGAGGAAGTTCTCGGAAATCACCTCGAACCAGTCGACGGCGGGCGATTCCCGCAGGATGTGCTGGAAGTGAACACTGCGCAGCCCGACGCCGAAACCCAGATCGGGATAGCCAAGGCGACTCTCGCGGAGCATACACCACACCCAGATTCCGCGGCCTCGCCACGCGAATCCCTGCGCGACGACCGCTGAGCTCGATTACTTCTTCTTCGGAGGCGTTCCCGCACCGAAGGTCTTGCCGTCGGCGGTCATTTTTTCTTCAAAATGCTTGCGGGCGGCTTTCCAGGCACCGGCCATCAAGGGGATATGGCAGGCCCCTTTTCCCTTGCAGTCGTTGAGGGTGGCGTTCGTCCCGCAGCCCCCTTGCCCCTTGCAGTCATTCTGGCCGCCGCACGTATGGTGCCAGGCCGCCGTAGCGCAATCCCCCTGGCCAGCACATTCGTTCTGACCACTGGCTCCCTGGTTTTTGCAGGCATTCAGCCCGCTGCACGCATGCGGTTCACCGGCAATTTCCCGACCTTTTTCACCGGCCGTCTCGGTTTTCCCGGAGGGGGGCGGGGTCTCAACCGGCGCATTCGACTGCGACGACGAAGGGGCCGAATTTCCACCACAGCCGGCGACGGCCCCCGTCAACACGCCACCCACAGCCGCCAGTGACAGTCGATGAAAATCTCTCCGATTCACTTCGGGCGAACTCATTTGCGACAGCTCCTGCAAGATTTCGACGGGGACGCTGCGTACAGACGACGAAACTCCCCCGGGATTCAGTCATTTCGGGTACAGTACCCCGTCCCCGGTGGGCTGTCCAGCAAGCCCTGCTGGACATCGGCTGGAGATCATGAAAGAGCCCGGCGGGAATGGCTTGATACCGGAGTCAGAAAATATAGCCAACGCCTTATCAGATATTTTCGTCTAAAATTCTGTACTCTGGCATCTGCGCGGTGATTTGGTCAGAATGTCAGCACGCTTGTTTCACCGTCTTGAGGATTTTTCGTGATTTCACAAACCGTCGAATATGCCCTGCGCGCGGTCGTGCATCTGGCCAGCGAATCCCCCGCTGCGCTCACGACCGACGAAGTCGCCGAGGCGACTCGTGTCCCCCGCGCTTATCTGTCCAAAGTCCTGCAGAGTCTGGTCAAAGCGGGATTGGTCCGATCCCAGCGGGGCATCGGCGGCGGGATGACGCTGACCAAGTTGCCCGCAGACCTCACAATCATCGAAGTGGTGAATGCGGTGGAACCGATTGAACGCATTCACACCTGTCCCCTGGGACTGGCGGCGCATGGCGTGCGACTGTGTCCCCTGCACCGCCGAGTGGACAACGCCATCGCCCTCGTGGAAGACGCTTTCACACACACCACGCTGGCCGAAGTGCTGGCCGAACCGACCCTCAGCGTCCCGCTGTGTCCATTCCCGCGAACGGGGCGGCGTCACAAAAAAGTGACCGAGTGACAACAGGTCTCAACGCTGTGCCGGGCTGCGCGGGCCGGTACCGTTGGGCAGCAGGGCACGACGGAATTCCCGGACTGCCATCTCAGGTTGACAGTTCACCCCCGACCGCATGACAATCAGGGAATCCCACAAGGACTGAACCATGCACGCCCATCGCCGCCGAGGTCTGACTGCCGTCGAAGTGGTGGTGCTCATTAATGCCCTGTTGCTTGCGGCGGTGCTGGCACTGCAGGCCGTCGATCGGGCGCGGACGGCCGCCGCTAAAACCAAGTTTCAGGATAACCTGCGGCAGGTGGGCCAGGGACTGCAGGTTTATCATCAGACTTTTCGGTCGTTCCCCGCGGGCGGCCGCTGAACCTCGAGCCACATTTTGGGTGGCCATCCTGGGCATCCCCCGTGTGCTCGCGCCACAGGCCTGCGGCACACGAGCGCCACTGCAAACTCCTGACCGCGCAATCACAACGCGACGCGGCCGGCACAGTCGCAGTCCGGTTGGGCCCGGTACGACTGATGAGTCGCCACGCCGGCCCGATCCCCAGCCACAAACGGGTCGGGCCACCCGATTTTGATTGGCTAACCTGACGCCACAGGACATCAGCCGCAGTTCATTCTTGTCCCTCACCCCGAAGTCACCACGCGGGCCCGAACCGCTTTCTCAGAGAAAATTGGCAGGGGTCCGGAGATTTCACAGTTTCCCTATTGACGGTTTTTGGAAACTCTGCCATATAGCCCGTCCACTTCCTCACTCTCCCTCTCAAAATCCTATCCCCACAGTTCAGCGCCGTTCCCCAACGGCACGCCCGCGATTCGTTCGCGCTCGGCGATCGGTCGTGTTCTGACCAGGAGTATGTTTTCCGTGAAACACTGGCTATTGATTTCCGCGGTTCTGGTGGCCTGCAGTGGTGCCCTGGCGTTGACGCTTCCGCAACACGGCTGGGCCGATAATCCGGCGGCCCGCGATCCACGCCGGTCGCTCAAGATCGCCGTCGTCGACATGATGCAGATCCTCGAGAACTACAAGAAGACGGAAGCGATCCGCGAAGACGTCAAAGCCGCGATCGAAAATCGGAACCATAAGTTGCAGGAAATGTCCACCAAAGGGCAGGACCTCATGAAAGAACTGCAGACGGGCGAACTCGACCCCGCCAGCAAGGAATACAAAGACCGCGAAGCCAAACTGTTTCAGCTCGACAGTTATGCCAAGGTGTATCGCTCGTCTGCCGAGAAGGAAATTCAACGGCAGAACATGAAGATCATGGTTGAACTCAACAATGACATTCAGGACGTGGTCAAACTGTTTTGTGAAAAGAATGGCTTTACGATTGTGATGCGCGTCGACAACGGGGCCCGGTCGGTGACTGATCCCGCCGCGGCTGGTCGCGTGGTCAATCAGGATGTGCTGTATCACAAAGCCAGTGAAGACATTACGGCCCCCGTGCTGGCCTATCTGAATAAGCGTTACGAAGCGTCCGCCGCCAAGGCCGACGCCGAAAAAGCTTCTCCCGCGACCGATTCCCCCGCTGCCCCCACTGCGACCAAGGGGAAGAAGTCCAAATAATCCCTACCGTATCGTTGCAGTTTCGCGTTATGCCCTGGCACCTGGCATGATCGCCAGGCCCGCCCGAGCTCCCCGCTCTGGCGACAAATGACACGCCCCAGACTTCCCACCTCATTCATCTCCTCGCTGACACACCCCTGAAACGACATACGGCGCCCGCACGATCGGCAAATTCCGAAAACTCGGGCAAATCTTCCCAGTCTCACTAATCCACAGCGTCCTGTTTTTCCGAAAACTCAATACGAGCGAATTCCTCCGCAGTGCGCTGTGGATTGCGCCCGTGCCCCAATTTCAGAACGAATTTGATTATGGTTGGTCCTTCTGGCATCCGGTTGGAGCAGTACATGAAGACGGCTAGAGTTTCTCTCTGCCTGGCGGCTTGGCTTGCATGCGCCCTCGCTAGCCCCGCAATGGCTCAACAAGCGCTTCCTGCAGGCCAGGCTGGCCCGTCGTATGGCGGAGGAGCCTTCAGCGGTTGGCCCGAATCGATGGAGGCGGGCACCGACGATGTCCATACCCGCAGCATCTTCGATAACCGCAACATCATGTTGCGGACCGATGCCGGGGATGGAGTCGGGTACATCCGCGGGTACCAAACCTTCGCGGCCTTCCAGCCCATTCAGATTGTTCCCGACGAGTTCATCCTCTGGATGAGCCCCCGAGGGTACATCACCTTCAACTCGGGGAGTTTCGCCGGGAACCTGGGTACCGGTTTCCGCTGGCTCGACCGCGACACCAACCGCATCTTCGGTGCCGGTGCCTGGTGGGACCACGATAACAACGGCACGAACAACTACGATCAGTTGGGTGCCAGCGTCGAATGGCTCGGCAAGTACCTCGACCTGCGGGCCAACGCGTACATTCCCACCAACCAGAATGTGCACGTCATTTCCCAATTCCTGAACAACAACAACGTCTTCATCGGGAACAACATCGGCGTCGGCCAGACGACAATCACCAACACGGCTCTGCGAGGCGGTGACTTCGAAGCGGGCGGTGCCCTGCCGGGCATCGGCGACCTCGGTGTCCGCACCTATGCCGGTGGTTACTATTACCAGGGCCCCACCAGCGGTGGCGGCATCTACGGTGTGCGGGCCCGCGCCGAAGCCCTGGTCACTCAGGACATGTGGGGCTCGGTCATCTGGCAGCACGATCGCGTGTTCGGCACCACGGTCACTGCCGCGGCGACCTTCTACCTGTTCACCGGCAATGAACAACACTGGTTCCGTCGGATTCCCATGGAAACCCGTCTGTACCAGCAACAGGAACGTCAGTACCGGGTCGCTGTCGAACAAAATGTGCAGAACGACACGCTGCTGGCTCTGCGTAATGGCGGTACCGGCGGGTCGGGCGGCCCGGTCGGAACTCCGATCTTCGTGCTGCATGTCGACAACACAGCCGCCGCTGGCGGCGACGGATCTGTCGAACGTCCGCTGAACCATCTGCCCACCTCGACGGCCACCAACGTCGATATCGTCTTCGTCCACAGCGGCAACGGCCTCTCGACCAATATGGATCAGGGCATCACGCTGAACAACTGGGAACGCCTGCTGGGTGCCGGCATCCCCCATATGTTCACCGACACGCTGGGAACGTACCAGTTGCCAGGTTATACGCCAGGCCAGGCGACCCCGACGATCACCAACGTCAATCCGGGTGGCGCAGCCGTCACGCTGGCCAGCCACAACGAAGTGTCTTCGTTCAAGATTCCGTTTAACACAGCGGGTCAGACGAACCAGGGAATCGTGGGTACGGGAATCACCGACTTCAACATCAACAACGTGACCATCACCGGTGCCGGCAACAGCACGCTGCTGCCGATTCCCACGGTGGGCGCCATCAACCTGACCGACGCGACCGGCACCGGCATCATCGCGTCCTCGAAATTCCTCAACAACATCAACGCCGACGGTATCCGGATCAACAACTCGTCTGGCACCCTCGACCTGGCGGTCACGAAGACGCAGTCCAGCAACAACCTGAACGGTATGGAACTGATCGCCGACAATGCCACAATCAATCCGACCGTTTCGCAGTTCACTGCGACCAACAACACACGTGACGGTATCGCCGTCGGCCTGACAAGCGGTTCGTCGATGACCGGCACGTTCGACCAGATCGTTGCCAGCCAGAACGGCAATTCGACGACCGGCCCCTTGGGCTTTGGCAACGGGTTCACCTACAACTCCGCCAGTTCATCGGGCAACATCGGCATCACCCGCAGCGCCTTCTCGCAGAACGTGCTCAACGGTGTGAACTTCACCACCACCGACAACTCGGTCCTGACGGCCGCGTTGCTCAATAACACCCCCACCATCGCCAGTGCCGGACTGGGGATGAGCAACAACACCCAGGCGGGTGTGAACTTCAACAGCACCGACAGCCAGGTGACGGCCACGCTGCTCAACAACACGATCAGCAACAACGGCGGCTTCGGTATCGGAGTCGCTGCCAAGGGAACCGGGGCCTTCGCCTCGTCGTTCGACCTGGTCGCGGGTGGATACCTGACCCAGGACATCAACAAGAACGGCACACTTGATCCGGGTGAAGACCAGGTCACGATCGCCAGCCTGGGGTCATCGATCCTCGGGAACGGCGTGATCGACCGGGAAGGTAACACGCTCATCTCCAACCACGGTGCCGGCATCTCGTACAACCTGATCGATCAGGCCACGGGAACGTCGAACATTATCGGCAACACGATCCAGAGCACACTGGCCGGACAGTTGCCGCAAGACACGACGACCTACATCGGTCAGGGCATCGACGTCCGCCTCAGCGGTTCGTCGGTGGCCGGCACCGCCACCGCCAGCTTGACGGGCGGAATCATCGACAACAACACCATCGGCAGCCTGACCGACGCGACCAAGGGGAACGCGGGCTCCGGTATTGTGATCTCCACGGCCCAGGACACCTCGCTGCAGAACTTGAGCATCGGTACGGTGGGCATCGGCAACATCATCGGCCGCAACCTGGGTGACGGTATCACCGTCGTCCGTGCCAACACTTCGCACCTGGGTGACAGCACTCCGCTGTTAATCACCGACAACACGATTCAGGCGAACGGGTCGGCGACTCCCGCCACCAACCCCGCCACCGGCCTGCTGTTCGGTCAGGGTATTTCGATTGCCGCCCTCAACAGCTTTGATAACACTGTCACCGGAATCATCGTGCAGAATAACACGATCGGCAGCACCACCGACGCGACCCGCGGGAACCTGCAGAACGGTATGCTGATTCACGTCGAGGCCGATGCCCAGGTTGATGTGGACATCCTCAACAACATCATCTCGAACAACCGGCTCACCGGTATCACCACCAGCGAACTGGCGGGCTCGCCGGGCGACCTGCGAGGTGTCGGCGGTTCGTGGAGTGGCAACACCATCACCAAGAACGGCTTCGGCGGCACAACGGCCGGCACCGACAACGGCATCTGGCTGACGGCGGCTTCGGGAACCTCGCTCCAGAACCTGCTGATCGGTGACCTGGTGGCCCCTGCCGATGGCGTCTCGAACCTGATTCAAGGGAACGCCGGCCACGGTATCCTGATCGAAAGTGCAGGCAACGTCGATATGGCCTACAACACGATCGACACCAACGGTACCGGTGGTATCTACCTGAACGCTCTCGTTACCGCCCTGTTCACGATCGACCACAACGTGATCACGAACAACGGCAACTTCAATGCGGCAGCCGGCGTCGATGGTGGCGACGGTATCCAGGTCGTCAACCAGGGAAATTCCGGCACGATCGGGATTCCCAACTACAACGTCGTGATCACGTCCAACACGATTCGCAACAATGCGGGTCGCGGCATCAACATCCTCAACCAGGTGTTCGGACAGACCTCGGTCAACATCGACACGAACCTGATTGCCAACAACAAGCTGGAAGGGATCTACGTGGTCAACACGGCCTCGGCCACCCAATCAGCAAACGTCACGGGTGAAGTCGCCCTGAATGCCGACGGCAGTGTGTTCGCCGCCCCGCGGTTGGACCTGGTCGTCAACAACAACGACATCGAAGGCAACGGCCTGAACAGCCTGCTGACCGCGACGGGCCTGGTGGTTCGTGTCGGCACCAGCGATGGTGGCAGCTTCGCACCGTTCTCTGACGACGGCGGATTCTACAACGACTCGGTCAGCGGTCCTCGCGGTGGCGTGGGCGCTACGGTGACGAACAATACGCTGCACGGTAACCTGGGCGACGACTTCTCGTTCTCGTCGTTCACCTCGACCGTCGATCCGGCTGGCAGTGCGGGCACCCGCGACGCCACCCAGTTGTCCTTCACCGGTTACCAGACCGATCCCCTCGCTCGACTGGACCTGAGCTTCCACAACAACACGTTCGATTCGACCCCGCAGAACGTCGGCAACGTCGTGAACAACACGAACTCCGGCAACCTGACGACCAACCAGGTCACCGCCGGTTACTCGAACAGCGACGCCTTCAAGTCGCCACTGTTCAGCGATACGCTGCCTGGTCCGTATGTCTCGAACACACGTATCCGCAACGCGGAACGCCTGGCCGGCCGCTTCCTGGGCAGCCTGCCTCCGTTCGGTCCGCAACCCTTCGGCTATCCGTTCTATCTGTACCCGGGCATGGGACAGAGCACGTTCCGCCTGATGGGTGCCACGACGGCGGCCGATGTGGCGGCCGCGGGATTCATCACCGATGTCGCCCCCTACACGAATCCGGGCGATGCGAACGGTGTGTTCCGAGCCGGTGCCACGGTTGACGAAATGCCCACGGGTTGGACGTTCCTGAACGGTGCAGCCGCTCCGGGGCAACCCCAATAAGGTTGAGTGGGCTCTAGAAAACACAACACCCCGCGTTCGCGGGGTGTTGTCGTTTTTAGGCTGCCACCTGAGGAACAATCCCCAGTCGAATTAATGATGCACACCCGCCGTGGCCGCGGGCAGGCGGAAGGTCCGGCGCAAGTTGACGTGCTGCCCCGACACCACATAGTGCCCGTTGCCCGTGGACACGAAAACGGCCGGTTTCGAGGAGTGGTTCGACGGCGTGTTGTTCGAGGTCGAACTGGTTGAATTGACCAGTGCAGAAGAAACTCGAGCCGCCGCCAGGCCGGGGAACAGGCTGCCACTCGACAGCGAGGGCGAATTCGAGGTCGTCGGCCCGTCGTAGGCCTGCACGAAGTACGACTTCGCAGCGGGCACCGTAAACGATGTCGTGCCAACAGCCACCGTCCCCAACAGAGATTGCACACCGTTGGTCACGCCGAAAATTCGGAATCCTTGAGTCAATGGCGAATTGTTGGTCCAGGTCAGGGTTGCCGTCGTTCCCGTGGATCCCGACAGGCGCAGATTCGAGGGAGCCTTCAACGTGTGTGTGACCACTCCCGGGTTGATCAATTCGTTATTCTTGTTCTCGACCAACTGCAACACAAACCCCTGGTTGATCGTCAGGAAGCCGGCCGACAGATCGGCGACTTCCCCATTGTTGGTCAGGTCGTACCAGCCGAGATAACTTAAGTCACCGGTGTCGATTGCGAGTTGCACATCCGGGTCGGTGATGGCTTCGGCCAGTTCGTGCGACGCAGTCGTCGTCAGCGAATTCAAAGCCGTTGCAATCACCTGGGTTGTGCCACCGTACAGCGAATTGGGAAAGCCCGGAAACGGCATGACGGCATAACGGATGTTGACCGAAGCGCCTTCCGAAGTCGTCCCCATGAAGGAACTATGGAATCCGTAATAGTCGACGACGCTGTTGGCCCCATCCGCCGACGTGACAATGACTCCTGGTTCGACGTACACCATGTAGAGACTGTTCGCATTGGGTTGCTGGACGGTGCCAGCATTGATCATGGTCTGCAGCAGCCCCTGAACCGAGTTCGAGAAACCGGTTTGGGTGGTCGAGTCGGCCAAGCCACCCGTAAACGAGGACGTGTCAACCAGATAGTAACCGTTGATGTAGCCGGTTGTCGGATACGACTTATCGAGCGTAAAATTCCCGACCACCGAAGAAGTGGTTGTACCTCGGTACACATTGTAACCCGCAGCCGTCAGACCATCGATTTCAATGCCTCCGACCATTTTGGTCAGGAAGGTATCGAGCTTCGCTTCGAGTTTTTGCAAAGCGACATTGCTGCTCCAATCGCTGCCCAGGTAGACGTTTTGGGCTTCCACATTGGTGATCAGATTTCCGCCGTGGTAGGTGAAGGCCAACAGGGCCCGGCTTTCCAATGCCTCGACATCGGCAGCCATGACGGGCGACATGAACCGCTCCCGCGGGGCACCACGACCAGTTTTCCGGGAACCCCAGACTGAAAACACTCCTGCCCCTAAACGACGCCAGAATTGAGACGAGGTCAACATTGGGATTGGCACCTGCAAGCGTAACAAATGACGGCGGAACGGAACCTGGGGAATCCCAGGAAAAGAACGTATGTTAAAGAAGATAAGCAAGATTCCGCCGCAGTCAAACTAAAACTGTGCTGACTGGGCGGGATTTTGCGGTTCATCGACAGCCCAGCCGTTCCGGTCGTACCTGCCCATAGCCGCTGCCATTTTGGCGGAAGCCAGGTCCCCGCGGCCCTGCCAATGACGGATCTGGCAGCGAACGGCAAACCTTGGCAATCCACAAGTCATTGCCATTCAGAAGTTTGCAACTTCACCGCCACATGGCACGACGTTCGCATAGGGTGGGGCCCCAACAAGGTCTCTCAACATTGTGCGGACAGGTTCTGTCTGCCAACACGTACGTCTTATCGCAACACCGGAGTATTTGAGGAGCTCATTCGATGGCGAAGAAGGGTAGCAGCAGTAGCGCAACCAAGATCATTCCCTTGTACGATCGCGTGGTTTTGAAGCGTGACGATGCGGAATCAAAAACGGCCGGGGGAATCGTGCTCCCCGACACAGCCAAAGACAAGCCGCAAAAGGGGACCGTCATTTCGGTGGGCGATGGCCACGTCTCCCGCGAAGGCAAGCGCAACCCGCTGACTTTGAAAGCCGGCGACCGGGTCATTTTCAGTTCGTACGCCGGAGACGAGATCTCGGTCGGTGAAGAAACCTACCTGTTGCTCCGCGAAAGCGACGTTCTGGCCGTCTTCTAATCCGGCAGGTCGGCCCCGGCGCAGCTCGTCCCGTACGCCCGGCCCGCTCGGAAATCTCGTTCATTAATCCACACCATAGAATTCAGGAGAGAGTTTCCCATGGCAAAAATGATCGCCTTTGATCAGGAAGCGCAAGACAAGATTCGCGCCGGCGTGAGCAAGCTGGCCAAAGCCGTCCGCGTGACCCTCGGGCCCCGTGGCCGTAACGTCATTCTGCAGAAGAGCTTCGGTTCGCCCACCGTCACCAAGGACGGCGTGACCGTGGCCCGCGAAATCGAATTGGCTGACAAATTCGAAGACATGGGCGCCCGCATGGTCAAGGAAGTTGCCAGCAAGACGTCTGACGTCGCCGGCGACGGCACCACCACCGCCACCATCATGGCGGAAGCCATCTACATCGAAGGTCTCCGCGCGGTCACGTCCGGCGTCAATCCGGTCGAAATGAAGCGTGGCATGGACAAAGCCGTCGAAGACATCGTCGAAAAGCTCCGCGGCATGTCGATCGAATGTCGTAACAAGAAGTCGATCGCCCAGGTCGCCACCGTGGCCGCCAACGGCGATGAACAAATCGGCAGCATCCTGTCCGACGCGATGGAACAAGTCGGTAAAGACGGCGTCATCACCGTCGAAGAAGGCAAGAGCCTGACCACCGACAAGGAAATCGTGGAAGGGATGCAGTTCGACCGTGGCTACCTGTCGCCGTACTTCGTCACCGATCCACAGACCATGGAAGCGGTGCTCGAAGACGCCTACGTCCTGATCCACGAGAAGAAGATCTCCAACATCAAGGATCTGGTCCCCGTTCTCGAAAAGGTCGTGAACGCTGGCAAGCCCCTGCTGATCGTCGCCGAAGAAGTTGAAGGCGAAGCCCTGGCGACGCTGGTCATCAACAAGCTGCGTGGCACCTTCAAGTGCGTGGCCGTCAAGGCTCCGGGATACGGCGATCGTCGCAAGGCGATGCTGCAGGACCTGGCGATCATGGTCGGTGGCCAGGCGATCTTCGAAGACCTGGGCATCCAGCTCGAAAACGTCCAGTTGTCGGAACTCGGTCGCGCCAAGCAGATCAAGATCGACAAGGACAACACGACGATCATCGAAGGTGCCGGCAAAACCGCCGACATCAAGGCCCGTATCGACCAGATCCGCAAGGAACGCGAAAACTCGACGAGCGATTACGACAAGGAAAAGCTCGACGAACGCATTGCCAAGCTGTCGGGTGGCGTCGCCAAGATCAACGTGGGTGCCGCAACCGAAAGCGAAATGAAGGAAAAGAAGGCCCGCGTCGAAGACGCGCTGCACGCCACCCGTGCCGCGGTCGCCGAAGGGATTCTGCCCGGCGGTGGCGTGGCCCTCTTGCGAGCCTCGTCGTCGTGCAAGCCCAAGGATCTGTCGGATGACTGTGTCACCGGCTACAACATCATCCTCCGCGCCTGCCGCGCTCCGCTGACCCAGATCGCCAACAATGCCGGCGTCGACGGCGGCGTGATCTGCGAAAAGGTTTCGGAAGGCTCGGGTAACTTCGGTTACAACGCTGCCACCGGCAAGTTCGAAGACATGGTGAAGTCGGGAATCATCGACCCGACCAAGGTCACCCGCAGTGCGTTGCAGAACGCGGCCAGCGTGGCCACCCTGCTGCTCACCAGCGAAGCCCTGATCGCCGAACTGCCTAAGGAAGACAAGAAGAAGGGTGGCGGCGACCACGACATGTACTAACATGTCCGGCCGCTGGCCGAGGCTCTGATTCTCACGTGTTTTGCAAACCCCGATGCCTCCCTGGCATCGGGGTTTGTTCGTTTTCGTTCCCGCCGGCCACGCCCCGAAACGTGCCAGCCATACAGAAAATCCGCCCGAGCGAACGCCAGCCGATCAAACTGCGTTCGCTCGCGGTGTTTTCGCCTCACACGCGACCCGGCTTGTACCAGAAGCAGGCCTCGGCACCGGCTCCACCGGTCGGCCAGCAAGGCCCGGCCAACTTGCGCATCTGCGAGAAACAGGGAAACTGTCCCCCACAATTTGCGGGATTGGTTCCGTGGAACTTTGAAAAAATGACAAATTCGCCTTGACGACTTTCGGCGGGCCTGATAGCAATAAGTTCAACACTGGAAACACTCGTGACGGGTGCTTCCGAATGCAGGCTATGAAAGCCCTCAGTTTGTGCGATCGCATGAATTGGAGGGCTTTTTTTCGGCCTGCAGCTCGCGACGAGCAGCGGTAAACGGCCCGGCAGAGGCCGCACTGCCCTGGAGTGGATGACTCTGGAGTAGTCACCTGTTTTTACCTGGTGAATCGGCAATCGACCCAGAAATGTGCCGCTTCACACCCGTCTCTATCGAGCAAAGGAATGCGTATCATGTTGGTTCTGTCCCGCAAAGTGAATGAAGAAATCGTCATTGGCAACAACATCCGCGTGTCGGTTGTCCGGATTTCGGGTAATCGCATTCGGCTGGGAATCTCGGCTCCCGACAACGTCTCGATCCGACGGGCGGAAGTCGCTTTTGAAACCCATGAGTTGCCCTGTGATTTGCACCACGAAGAACTCGCCGAGATTGCAGAATTTGTACTCAGCTGAGGTCCCGCGCGATACTCCGCAATCAGATTCCCGATCGAAACCGAGTGACGTTTTTCGCCAGCCGGGTGAGCCGTGCTCACCCGGCCTTTTTTGTGACAAGTTGGCTGAATGAACGAAACTCAGCAGTATCAGCGCTACCAGGAATTGCAGCAGTGGGTCGGCTGGACCGATGAAGACGGTCTGCGTGTGGCCGAGGCGGGACAGCTCGTGCGTCCCGCGCTCCCCGCCTTGATCGACGATTTCTATGATGAAATTGCCCGCCACCCTGACGCGCGGCAGGTGATCACCGGGGGCCAGCCTCAGATCGAACGCCTGAAAGCGACACTGCACACGTGGGTGACCGAGCTGTTTTCAGGTGTTTACGACGAAGACTACGTCGCCAAACGCTGGCGCGTCGGACACCGGCATGTCGAAATCGGCCTGAATCAGGTGTACGCCAATGCCGCGCTGGGCCGCCTCCGCCGCGGACTCGAAGCCGTGCTCGCCACGCAATTGAGCCACGATGCGGCGCGCCTGAATGCCTTGCGGCAGTCATTGATGACGCTGCTCGACCTCGACCTGGCCATCATCGGCGATGCCTATCAGTCGGAATTCACCGCCAAGCAGCAGCGCATGGAGCGTCTCGCCACCATCGGCCAGGTCGCCGGCGGCGTGGCGCACGAACTGCGGAATCCCCTGAACGTCGTCAAGACCTCGGTGTATTACCTGCAGCACATTAAGCCGGCCAATCCGGAAAAAACCCGTGACCACCTGGAACGAATCAGCCGACAGGTGGAAGTCGCCGACAACGTCATCTCGGCTTTGTCAGATTTCGCCAAACTGCCGATGCCGAACAAGCGCCCCACACAACTGGCTGCCTGCATCGACCAGGTCCTGAGCGCCGAGACCTTTCCCGAGAATGTCGAAGTCACAGTCTCGTGCCCGGCCAATCTGCCACTTGTGCTGGTGGATGACAAACAGTTGCGGATTGCGGTATCCAACCTGGTTCGCAACGCGCGTGAAGCCATGCCCGATGGCGGCCAACTGACGATCGAATGCCGTCAGTCGGATGGTTACGTGGAGATTTCGGTCTCGGATACCGGCGTGGGCATCGCCCCCGAGCACATTACCAAGATTCTGCAGCCATTCTTTTCCACCAAGGCGCGGGGCATCGGCCTGGGACTTGCATTGACCCGCGCGATCCTCGATAAAAACAGTGGCACGCTCAAGGTCGACAGTGAACTGGGCCGAGGCAGCACGTTTGTGGTGCGGTTGCTGCCGGCCCCGCCGGGTGCACTGGACACGTAGCGTGAGGGAGTGTATGGCAACGTCGAATCCTGAGATTCTCGTGGTCGACGACGACCTCGATACCTGCGAAAATCTGCGCGACATTCTCTGCGATCTGGGCTACACCGTGCAGACAGCCCAGAGCGGGCCCGAGGCACTGGAACTGGTACGACAGACCAGTTTTGATCTGGCCTTGCTCGATTTCCGGATGCCGGGGATGGACGGCCTGGTGCTGTACCGCGAAATCAAACGCCTCAGCCCTTCGACTGTGGCCATCATCATGAGTGCGTTTCTGACGGCCGATACGATCGACGAGGCCCATGGCGCCGGGACCTGGAAAGTCTTGTCGAAACCGATTGACCTGGGGGTGGTGCTGCCACTGCTGGAAGAGGCCCTGTCCTGGCCGACGATCCTGCTGGTCGATGACGACCGGGATCTGTGCGCCAATCTCTGGGACGTGCTGCATGACCGGGGCTATCGCTGCAGCCTGGCCCACTCAGTACCAGCCAGCACACGTCTGATTCAAGAACGGCAGTTCGACGTGGTGCTGCTCGATCTGAAACTCCCCGAAGGGTCGGCTCAAGACGTCTTGCGCGCCCTGCACGGGGCCTATCCCGAAGCGAAAGTCGTGTTGATGACCGGCTTCCGGTCCGAGTTACAAACGTTGATTTCCGATGCACTCGCCGGCAGTGCTGACGCGGTCTGTTACAAACCGTTCGATGTCGACCACCTGCTGGGAACCATCACACAACTCATCAGCAGTTCCCGCGAACCGGAACCAGCGTCCCAGCCAGACCCCGCACCGGAATCATGACGGCTTCTATCGCCCAGTCTGTGTTGATCATCGAAGACGATGACGACACGAGCCAGAACCTGGTCGACATCCTGGAACTCGATGGCTACACCGCCCGCACGGCCTCTTCGTTCGCGGCCGCCGTTGAGCACGCCGACTGGCATGACCTGCTGGCCATCGTTCTCGACCGCCGACTTCCCGACGGCAGTGCCGATGCGTTTCTGCCGCAGTTGCAAAGCCTGGCCCCGAGTGTCCCGATTATCATCATCACGGGGTCGGCCGACGTCGAGGGGACGATTGCCGCACTGCGCGCGGGAGCGCAGGATTACCTGATCAAGCCGATTGACCCGGACTTGCTGCGCGCCCGCCTGGCACGGATCGCCGAAAGCCGGCGCGACAAAGAGGAATTGAAACTCGCCCAGGAACGACTCCTGCAGTCCGAACGTCTGGCGGCGATCGGGCAGATGATGACGGGGCTGGCCCACGAAAGTCGCAACGCGCTGCAGCGCAGCCAGGCCTGCCTGGAAATGCTGAAACTGGAAGTAGAGGCACAACCGGTGGTTCTCGACCTGATTGCCCGCATTCAAAAGGCGCAGGACCACCTGCACCAGTTGTACGAAGAGGTTCGGGACTACGCCGCCCCCATCCGCCTGAAACGCGAACTCCACGACTTGCAGGCAATTCTGCACGACACCTGGGATCACATTTCCGCACTGCGAAAGTCGCGCGACGTGCACCTCGAATTCCACGCTTCCGAAGCCCACAGCTACTGCAGCGTCGACCGCTTTGCCATCGAGCAGGTGTTTCGCAATATCCTTGAGAATTCGCTCAGTGCATGCACTGACCCGGTCCGCATTCGGGCGACGTTCCAAACCACGTCACTGGATGGTGAGCCGGCTTGCAAGATTTCGTTGGCTGACAATGGACCGGGACTGTCTCCGACCGCCCGCGACAAGATCTTTGAGCCGTTTTTTACGACGAAAACCAAAGGGACCGGATTGGGCATGGCCATTGTCCGCCGGATCGTCGAAACACATTTGGGTCGGATTACGGTCGGCAGCGCTGGCCCCGGGGCAGAAATACTGATTATACTGCCTGCCCGGGAGTTACCAGGACAAAGATCATGAGCCACAACCTTCGAATTGCCGTCGCCGACGACGAACCCGACATGCGGGAATACTTCCAGCGCATTTTGCCGACGCTGGGACACAGCGTTGTTTCAGCCGCGAAGACCGGCAAGGAACTCGTCGCGGATTGCTTATCCCACCACCCCGATCTGGTCATCAGTGACGTCAAAATGCCGGAAATGGATGGCATTGACGCGGCCAGCGAGATTTATCGGCAAAATCCGGTCCCGGTGATTCTGGTCTCGGCGTACCACGATCCGGAACTGATCGCCCGGGCCGAGGCTGACCACGTCATGGCGTATCTGGTCAAACCCATCAAGAACGCAGACCTGGAGCCCGCGATCAATCTGGCCATGCGGCGGTTCGCCCAGTTCCAGGATCTGCGCAAAGAAGCCGCCGACCTGCGGCAGGCGCTGGCCGATCGCAAAATCATCGAACGCGCCAAAGGGGTGCTGATGAAGCGTGCGAATCTCGACGAGCAGGATGCGTTTCGCCGACTCCAGAAGCTCGCCAGCGAAAAGAACCGCAAACTGGTCGATATTGCCTCGATGATCGTGACGGCCGACGAAGCGCTCGACTTGAAATAACCTGACCGCCGAGGTCCGATTGTGCACCCGGGGGCAGGCCGAATCGCTGGCCAACACGCGAGCAGAACTTACAGCTCGCCCCGCCGTTCGAGCTGTTTGTAGCGCACGAGCGAAAACCCGACGGTTCCCAGCGAGCAGATCAGGATGAGCGCAATGGGGATCCAGATCGTTAATCCCAGGAGGGTCGCCACCAACCCGAGCACTCCCGTCGCCACAAACAGCCGGGCGCCCAGGCGATGCGTTTCGGTCCAGACACGCTCACTGGCCAATGTCCAGGGAGTCCGCACCCCCACGAAGAAATTCCGCTGCACCTTGCCCAGCACATTCCCCAGCAGCATGAAGAACACCATCATCGCCGACATGATGAGCTTGTTGAACGCGACCTGAATGTTCAGCGCCGGCAGCAGCGTCAGGATGTGGATGAATCCCATGAACACCAGGATTAGCGCGACGATGAACGCGTAAGTGCCCCGAAACGTATCGACCTCGAACTGCTTGGGGGAGAGCCACGGAATCACACTCAACAGCCCCAGCAGGCCGAACATCACGCCGGGCATCACAAACGACATCGGCTTGGAACCCCAGCCGTCGATTTCGCCAGCGGCGTTCCAGTGCGTCGGAATACGTTCCGGCAACGACGGATAAATCGCCACGGTCACCAGCAAGGTGATCACCGGCAGCGAACAAGCCAGTATCCAATGAAAGCGGTTCATCGAGAGTCTCCCTTGGCAGCCGGTGGCGGTCCAAACAGATCCCACATCCACGTCAGGATGTCTTGCGCCACGGTCGTATTCAGCGAATACACAATCTTCTGTCCGTCACGTCGACTGCGGATCAGGTCGGCTTCTTTCAACACGGCGAAATGATGCGACACGGATGGCTTGGCCATATCGAACCGTTCCGCCAGCTCCCCGGCCGTCTGCTCGCCAATTGTCAACTGTCGCAGAATCTCGCGACGCGTCGGATCGGCCAGAGCCTTGAAAACGAGGTTGTACGACATCACTCCACCCAGCCGATCACGGCCACCACACACCAGGTCGCACCGAGCAGGACCAGTTATTTAGACATCTGTCTAACATTATCGCCGCGAAGGCCGTGTTGTCAAGCACCGGTAGACCGGCGCTGCCTCCTGCGGCGTTGCTGACCGTTTTACTGGTCGGCGGTGAAGAGCACAAAACGCTCTTCCTGGGCGGCACGCAGCCAGAACTCACGCACGTGCTGAAACCAGTGCCAGGTGTAGCCGCAATCTTCTTCGGACAGTTCCATGCCATACTCGTCGGGATCGATGGCAAAGTACCGGGACCGCAGGTCGGCTTCACTGATGCCCGGCAGCACGGCGGCGACATCGCGCACCTGGTCCGGCGTTTTCAGGACCATGATGAAATCCGATTCCGTGCAGAGGAGTTCACCCCCCAGGATCACATGGTTAAGCGGGTACTCGCCTCCATCCCAGCTTAAATGCCCGTCGGAGAGGGCGCGGTGCATGGCATCCCACGCCTTATCACTCTCGGCCAGGCGGTCAGGATGCTTCTCAAAATACTCTTCTTCCAGCGTTTCGTGCAGATAATCGACCCGGTCCGCCTCGTCGTCGAATCCGCGGAGCGTTTCGACCTCCTCAGCCGACAACGAAAAGTGTAAACCCAGGCAACCCATACGCTGTCTCCTGCATTCAAATTGGCGGACGCGTGACATGTTCCGGGGCCCATACCGAAACGTGAGCCATAACCCACCCAGAAAATATCGCCCCACGTCGTGCGGATACAACCCCACCGGGCACAATCTGGGGCAGGCCATCAGGTCTTATATTCGGTTCCCCACGGGGCGTTACCCGAGGAGACGTCGCCTGACCAAAAACGAACGTGGCGCCCACGCAAGTCGCCTCACAATCACCGGCCTGGAATACAACAAGGCCGCGACAACTGCCGCGGTGTTCGCCTAGAATCGGTCAGGCGAAAACGGCGTCGCGTCGATGCAAGTCTGTTCGCCATTGAGCATCTCGGCGATCAACCGGCCCGTGGCAGGGGCCAGGCTCATGCCCAGCATGTTATGGCCGGTGGCGAGGTAGGCATTCGGCAAATGACGCAGCGGACCGATGATCGGCAAGCTGTCCCAGGTCATGGGACGCCACCCATACCATTTTTCCTCGGCAGCCCCGTCCACCGACGCCACCAGGTACGAACGAGCCGAGTCTCGCAATTGTTGAATGCGTGTCTCGGGAATCGACTGGTCATACCCCACGAACTCCATCATCGACCCCAACCGCAGTCCCTCAGCAAAAGGCGAAACTCCGACCTTCCGCTCGGGAAACAGCATCGGGTAACTCGGACTGTTCTCGGGACGTGCCATCGTCACCGAATACCCCTTCCCCGGCTGAATAGGAATGCGGCATCCCAGTTGTTGAGACCACTGCGCACTCCAGGCCCCCATGGCGAACACGTAGCGGCCCGCCGAGAGTTCGCCCCGAGACGTCTGCAAGGCCACCAGTTGCCCCGCTTCGACTCGCACTCCCCGCAGTGCACAATTCTCGATGAATTCCACACCACCAGCGCGCAATTGCCGGACCCATTCGGCATTGAGCAGGTCCGGACGGACTGACGCATCCCCCGGATAATGAAACGCTCCGTACAACCCGTCCTGCAGGCCAGGTTCGAATTCTCGCAATTCCGATCCAGGAATGCGGCGAGCGGCGACTCCAAAATGCTCGGTCAGCATCTGATCGTTTTGCGCAAATTCCTCAAAGGCATGTTCCGTCCGAAAGACGTACAACAGGCCCTTTTCTTCCCACTCACAGGCCAACGGCGTGCGGGCCAGAATCTGACGGTACTCAGCGATCGAGGCATCGAGGATCGCCTGCAGGTGCTTCCCGGCCCATAACACCTGCTGATGAGTGCACCGCCGGGCAAACTGCCAGAACCAGTGCAACACCGCCGGGTTCAGCGTGGGCTTCACTCGAAAGGGAGATTGCGGATTAAACAGCGACTTCAGTGCCACCCGAGTGGCCCCTGGTTCTGTCAGCGGCGGGATATGACTGGGGCAAATGTAACCACAATTCGCATGGGAACACGCGCCCGCCAGGGTCCCCTGATCAATGACCGTGACCTTCCAGCCCGACTGCGACAAGTAATGCGCACAGGCAATTCCGATAATCCCGCCACCCACGACGATTGCCGACTGATTTGCCGTCGCATTCATAATCACCTGCTCTCTTCCTGCACCTGTCACCGCATCGCCGGTTTCCGGAGCGACTGCCGTGCGACGCCTGCGAGCGATCGCCAAACCGCCATCGCGAGTTCAACCGGTGCTGCCCGTTGAACCCGCCCCCTGTCCTGCGCACCCGGCGTTGCGTGCCGCGATCACAACTCGTGCACATCGCGACTACAGAACCACCGGGGGCCGGAGCTTACCCGGGTACGATTCCATTGCGAAATGGATCGTTGTCCTGCCGCAGCAGCCAGCCTTCCGTACAGACGTAGGCGGCCCCCTCAATTCGAGGAATCACCTTCCCGGACGGATCGAGCCGATACGAGGCGGTAAACCGACTGCCAATTACGCTTTCCTGCACCCAGATTTCACCCGGCTTCAATTTGCCATCCGCCGCCAGGCAGGCGACCTTGGCACTGGTGCCCGTCCCACAGGGAGATCGGTCATACGCTCCGCCGGGGCAGTACACGAAATTCCGACTCTGGGCATCCGCGGTCTGGGCCGGGCCGAAGAACTCGACATGGTCGATCTCGGCTCCCTCGGTTCCGGTCACCCCCTGATCCCACAGCGCCCGCCGGACCTTGTCTGCCGCCTCGGTGAGCTCTTTGACGTTCACCAGCCCCAGGGGAAACGGCGAACTCTCGATCAGGAAGAACCAGTTGCCTCCCCAGGCGACATCACCCACCACCCGACCCAACCCCTCGACCGTGATTTCCACTCGCTGTCGCAGGCGGTAACTGGCCACGTTTTCGATCGCGACCAGGTTTGGGCCCAACACATCGACCTGCACCACCCCCACCGGCGTATCGAACGCATGTCGCCCCAAGCCAATTCGTCCGAGGTGGTGCAAGGTCACCGCCAGGCCAATCGCTCCGTGGCCGCACATACCCAGGTAGCCGGTGTTGTTGATGAAAATCACGCCCGCGGCACAACCGGGCTCATGCGGTTCACACAGCACCGCCCCCACCACCGCATCCGATCCTCGCGGTTCGAGGATGACACTCTGCCGAAACCAGTCTTGTGCGCGGAGACGCGCCAGCCGATCGCGAATGGGTCCGGCCCCCAGATCGGGAGCGCCTGCCACAATCACCCGCGTGGGCTCGCCGGCCGTATGAGAATCGATGAATTGGATCCGCTCGGTTGTCTGGCTCATCCCGTTTTCCCCGGCCAATTTTTCCACCAGGTGCGAAACTGCTTCCACTGCTGTTCCAGATACGCCAGTTGCGACGTGCTCAGACGGTCGGTGCTGTTGAAATGGTGCTGGTATTCCGGATTCCCCTCGAGCACCATCAGGTGTTTGTAATACAGCACCAGGTCGGCCCCTTCGTCATACGACGACAGAACGGCCAGCGCGTCGTCGAGTTCTTCGGCCAGACGCCGGGCCGTGGCATCCCCCGCCGCCGCTCGCCGACACAGTTCAAGCAGTCGCAGCACTTCGCGCGGCAAGGCGTTACCGACACCAGTGATCGCCCCGACTGCACCGCA
This sequence comes from Planctomycetota bacterium, assembly GCA_018242565.1. Lineage (GTDB taxonomy): Bacteria > Planctomycetota > Planctomycetia > Planctomycetales > Planctomycetaceae > JACQFH01. The sequence goes on from JAFEBR010000982.1 coordinate 31,501, forward strand.
GCGCACGATGCCATGAAAGACCTGGGTATCGACACCGACCATCAGTGAGAGTTCCGGGTGCCCCGTCGTGATGTGCTCGGCCGCGTAAGTCAGTGACGCAGCGCCGCCAAACTCTTTGAACCCGACCAGATTCGGGAACTCGGCACGCAGATCGAAAAACAGATCGGCCTTGGTCTCGAAGCCGTAATACGGACTGTTGTAAATCACAGCGGGCAGACCATTGGCGGCCCGCAGAATGCCGGCGAAGTGATGCCGTTGTGCCGCGCGAGACGTTCCGCGTGACAGCACGCGGGGGATGACCATCAACCCGGCCGCCCCGACGTGGCGGGCATGGGCCGCGTGTTCCGCCGCCAGACGAGGATTCTGGGCCCCGGTCCCCACGATGACCGGCACACCCGCCTCGACCAGGCGTCGCACCCCTTCTTGTCGCTGCGCATCGGTCAACAGGGGCCAATCCCCCATCGAACCGCAATAGACTACCCCGCGCATCCCGATCGCGACCAGTTCTTTGGCCTTGGCGACGAGCGCATCGAAAATCGGTTCCCCTGCCGGACTGCAGGGAGTCATCAAAGCCGGAACGCAGCCTTCAAAAATGTTCATTGTGATCCCACCAGAACTGTGCCGGAAATAGTGCCATCCGCGAGTCTCCCAGTGTACTCCGAGAGCACAGAGTTGTCTTGCCCGCTCGTTGACAAGAAACTTGAAAATGCGCATAGTCCCCGCCAGGGAGGTCACATGCTTGCCGAGTTTCTCAGCCAGATCGTCCCGCCTTTAACCGGCGAGGAATTGTTCGACCATCTGGCCGATGTCGTGTACTTCATCAAAGATGCCCAGGGAGCGTACCTGGTTGTCAATCAGACGCTGGTCACACGCTGCGGAGTCGCCGACAAGCAGGCACTGCTGGGCCGCACGCCCGTGGAAGTCCTTCGCCCCCCGCTGGGACAGCAGTTCGCCGAGCAGGACCAGCACGTGCTCCGCACCGGGACTCCCCTGATCGGGCAACTCGAACTGCACATCCACCCCACGGGTCATGTTGGCTGGTGCCTGACGACAAAACTCCCGCTGCGCAATCGGCACAAACGCGTCATCGGACTGGTGGGAGTTTCGCAGGATCTGCGATTACCCGACGTCCAGACGGCGGAATACCGGCAGGTCGCCGCGGCGATCGAATTCGCCGAGAAACAAATCGACGCCCCACCATCCGTCAGCCAGCTCGCCTCTCTGGCCCGCATGTCGCGCTATCAACTCGACCGCCGCATGCGTCTGATCTTCGGCCTCACCACCGGCCAATGGCTGGTCAAGATCCGGCTCGATGCCGCACAGCGGTTGCTGCGGGACACCGATTTGTCGATTGCCGCCATCGCCCAGGAAGCCGGGTACGGCGATCAGAGCGCCTTCACCCGGCAGTTCCGTCAGGCTACCGGCCTGCCCCCGGGAGAATACCGTACCGCCCATCGAAGGACGCCGTGATCTGACCGTTCGCCCAACGCAACCAGATTCAACGGAACCGTTCCGGGCGAGCCAGTAGGCAGCTCAAATCCCAAATGCCCGGCACGGTGTCGCGCAGACGCGCGTGCAAAGGCCAGCGTCTCAGCCAGTCTGTTGACCTGCATGCCATTCGAGCACCCGCAGGGCTTTCAGGGTCAACCAACGACTGGGTTCGCCAACCGCGGCTTCGATCGGTACAGGCATCTCCCCGTTGTATTCAATTTCGACTCGCCAGCGTCCCTGCGGATCGCGTTTCGAGGAGAGCAAACGGACCGCCTCGTCGACACGCTCGTCAGGCGGGACACCGGCGCGCCGCAGATAATCGAGACCACGCAGCAGGTCATAATGCCACCACGTGGGAAACGCCAGACGTGTCCACGCCGGATGGCCGGCCAGACCGGCTGGACCGAACTTGCGGTCGTATTCGATCAACTGCCCCGTCGAGCGCCGACGAAACAGCCGCCGCTCGAGCAAATAGTCCTCGCCGCGCTGCCGGGCCTGTGTCACCGCAGAGTTGTTCCCCAACCTCTGCTCATATTCCAGCAACGCCTCCAGCACACAGATCGTGGTATTGAACGATGACCGTGTCGAGCCGCGGTCGGCTTCGCAATTCCAGCCCCCATCAGGCAATTGTTCGGCCAATAACCGATCCACCAGACGGCACACGTCCACACCGAAATAGGCTCCTGAGGCGGCGACCTGTCCGTTGATGCAGGGCTCGACTTCTCCGGTGAAGAAGGCCCGCCCTTCGAAAACCGGATCTCCCTGCCAGGTCACCTGCTGGTGGACTTTGTGCACGGCCCGCCGCGCCGCATCACAATCCGGGTCGAGCCCCAACTCCCGCAGCAGACTCAGCACATGCATGGTCGAGTTCCAGCCATGATTCCAGGCCACGCCGCCCCATGTGCCATCCGCCTGTTGCAGCGCCAGCAGTTGTGAGCCCCACCCGGTCGGAGCCATGCGGGCCCGCTCGGCATGCACCTCGGCCGGACTCGCGCGTACTAGATCGCGCAGCACTTGCCAGCGAATTCCCGGATCGGAATCGAGCAGCCAGTCGATCAGAGCATGCGAAACCAAAGGAGCATCGGTCAGGAATTGATCACGGGACATAGGCAGGCCTGGACGGGTTTGATCTCTGAGTTATGGAACGAATTGTCCGCCAACAGGTGCTCTGTCGAACACGCTGCGGCGAAGTCGCGGGGAGTATTCAGTACACCTTTTGCAGAATCGCTCATACGTCCCCTGCCAGCCAGAACCACGCCGACAGAGGCTCACAGCTTCTGCCGCAGGATTATTAACATGGCGAGTTCCAGCACGGGGCAAACGATCGCCCCCACCAACCACCAGACGGTCCCCTGGAACCGCCAGGTGTTCCAGGCGGCATAGACCGCCACCAGGTCACCGATGAGGGCCGCCAGTCCCAGGCACAGGCTGATCCCGACGACGATCATTCCCCGCGAATCGCCCCCCGATCCGAAACTGAAGTTGGCAAAATAAACCGCGATCCCGAGAACCCCCAATCCGATCGCGAGAGCCGTCAATCCCCGGCAGATAAAAAAGGTCCACTTGGTCCGCCGTCGCCAGTCTCTCTGGGTCGCGCGGTCGTCTTTCCTCTCGGGCGATTCCACGGGCATTTCGGAAACCATGTTCAAAAGTGTTTGGCGGAAAAACTCACCAAGTGCCAGCCCGATCATAAGACAATCGCCGGCGGACGGTCGACCATCCGGCAGAGCAACAGGGGGTGCCTGCCAGTTCCACCGCTCGGAATTAGGTTTTAACGACGATCGCCGTCAGCAATAGCAGGCCGATTAACGAATAACCCAGGGCATGATGATTCCCGGACCCGATCAACAGCATGATCCCCGTCGCCACGAGTGCGCCCCCCTGGATCAGCAACGCCACGCGGGAAACAGGCAGCCCCTGCCAGGAGCGCACCGCCTCAACCAGAATCGTGGCACTCAAAACGGCGAGCGCGACACCCCCTAATTGCAACGATGAGTTGATCGCTCCGACCAGTCGCGGCCGGACAGAAATCTCGACCAGATCCTCGATGAGGTGCGGCGACAACTGCAAAGCGTACATCCACGTCGCCCACCCCAGAATCAACCCGGCCACAAACAGGATCAGCGATTGACTCTTCATGAGTGACTCCGACTCTGCCGCCGTCCAGTTGCCCGGGGTCACAGCGGCGTTCGATGTTCATGATAGGGTTCTCTGCCGACAAGCCTCCACGGGCAAATCAGAGTCCTCGGGGCGAGATCAACCCGCCTAAGCGAGAGACCTGCCACCGAGCGAGCAGTTTTACAGGCCATCGCGCGAGCGAGTCAACGACCGATAAATTCTCGGGACGCCCCGGGCCTCGACGGCGGCCCCTCAGCACGCCTGCTGGTGACGGGAGTTTGCCTGCCGGGAAGCCCGACATCCGTGGCCGAGTGGGTTACTTCGGGGCCGGTTGATCGTGCCGCTGCAATTTCCAGATGATGCGCGGCTGAGCCAGCACGGCTTCACTGGTCCGGACACTCGTATCCGCCACGGCCAGCCACAGTTCGCCGTTTGGTCGAAACTCAAAACGGGCATCGATCACGCCTCCGGTGAGTTGTCCCTGCGTGTCGCGGTTTTGCATCAGCAGGCGAGGTGGCCAGATCGACTCATCCAGCTCGATGGTTCCCGTGACAACGACTCGCTCCCGCTCCAGAATGGAATAGCCCTGGTCAGAAAAAGCAAAAACCTTCGCTTCCGTGGCAGGTATGTCACGATTCACTTGCGGTTGATTCGTGCTCACAAGTTTCCAGTGCCCCAGCAACTGCGAGCGTGCCGAGCGCTTGTCGTTTTTCGCGGGTGAATCCGGCGTCAATGCCGCCGGTTGCCGCCGGTCGGCTTTCAAACTGACTCGATGCGGCACCCCGCGCTCCCGCTGGGTTTTCCCGAAGGACACCAGTTGTTCCACGCTGGCATCCGCCGGCAGGTGCCAGAGGTCAATCAAAGCGTAACGACTGCTTTCGCGGAGCGATCCTCGCGAATCGAGCCCATGCGGACATTGCCACAAACTGCCGTCAATGCCGAACGGATTCGGGGATGCCTGAGCCAACAACCATTCGAACCCCGCGCTTTCGCCCAGTTCGGCCAACCCGACGGCGGCAATGAATTTCGCATCTGTCCAATGCCCTCCCAGGCCATCCTTCCAACGGATGTGCTGAACCGATTCCTGCGACGTATCGGATTTTCGAAGATCTGCTGGCTTGGGCGGGGACACGCCTTTGGTCTGCGGTCTCGACGAATCTGCGGGCGGGCTCGTCAGCGGGTCGCCCGCCGAGCCGGCCTGAGTCAGCACGTCTGCCAAAAACTGACGACCGTCCACCAGATGCAATTGGCGGATCGCCAGTGCAAACAGGTCGATATCGAACCGGTCTGCATGGCGCCCCTGCTGCATGAGCACTGCGAGAATGCGCTTGTCGAGTTCCAGATTCCCTGTCGGTCGGACCTGTTGCGGCACATTGTTCGGATTGGCTGTCTGGCCCACCTCTTCCCAGCGCTGGCGACCACGAATCGCGCAGATTTGCGCGAGCAGAGCCAGCAACTTTCGCCGGATGAACTGGCCAGTGTGATCGCCGTCCACAACCTGCCGTTCAAACTCGCCCAGCAACACGTCAATGAACTGACGGTCCTGCGCTCCACGCGAAGCCAACAGGGCCACGGCCGATTCAATTTCATCGGTCGGAATCTTTCCCCCTCGCAGGACATATTGCTGCAACAGCAGGTATTTGACATCTCCCACAGCGCCCTGGTGCAGGTCGGTAGAACCCTCGGCTTGGACAGCGGCAGCCGGTTTCGCAGGGGAAGGGGCTGGCTGTGTCTCTGGCGCGAGCAGCGCTTCGGGATGCGTCAGTTCCACCGGAATTGTGCCAAAGGTGCCAACCCAGACACGAATCGAGATCAGGCCTGGCCCCGGGTCGGTCAATGTCGGGCCGGCTTTGACCTGCGGCCCCTGGTGCCGATACCAGAGCCCTTCCCGAATCCAGTCCAGCCACTCCACATCGAGTGTTCCAGTCTGACCGTCTGGAATCGTCAGCGCCTTAAATGGCTCGGGGTCTATCGACCGCCATTGAGGCGCCAGACTCCACAGGGGTTCGGAACGACTCGTGCCGCACTCGAGAGCGATGTCGGCGTTGGAGACCCGCAACTCCGCGCCGGTCCGATTGCTGATGACGAGTCGCAGCACTTCACTGCCGCTTGGGTTTCGTGCCGCGCTGGCCGTTATCGACAGGTTGTCTGTCAGCGGTTTCATGCCGGCCACCACAGTGCGACGAACACGTGCCGGCTCGCTTCGCCGTGGTACCGCCACGGCGGCGCGTGGCGACTGCGTCACCAGCCACTCGACAGATCTCGGGAGGTCAGACAGTGGCACGAGACCTTCTGCATCCGTCTGGCGATGCCACTCGGGCACGTCCACCCGTGAAAACCCTTTCACGGCGGCGAGAATCTGCTGGACGCGGAGAGGCTTGCCGACGGCATCCACCAACTGACAGAACTCGCCTGTACGTCGGACACCCCGGGGAGTTCCCGCAGTTCGTTTCGCGTCGTCCTGCGAGACGGCGCCCGCCTCGGTCTGCTGTGGAGCGACAAACTCGACATCCCCCGGGTGCAAAGGCAGGTTCGGGGGCAGCGGACGATCACGCGCTTGCAAAAGCAAATCGCTACCCTGACTCAATTTGACTCTGAACACCACAAACTTCGCCGCCTGGGTTTTGAGGACAAACGTGGGGAGTTGTTGCGACAGGCGATCGACGTCTTCCGCAGCGACACCCCGTGTCTGGGGCTTCAGAGATCCCAACGAAACGGCATCCGTGCCGGCTTCCCGCATCCGCCTGTGCAATTCCGCCAGTGACAGGCGGTCCACCTGATACCACTCCCGCACAGGAAGGGCCAATAATTTCGCTCCCCGCAACCCCAGCAATTGATTTGCCTGCGAATCATAGGCCAGATCTCCGGGCAACTCCGATTGTTCTGCCACCTGCAGGCGACCGGTCCACGGTACCGGAATCCGCCGTTCCGCATCGTAGAGTCTCCATGTGTCCGCGTCAGAGCCAATCTGCACACTGACGATCCCGGACCGGTTGGCCGAAAAGTCAAAATCGGTGACGTCCGTGACACTGCGTCCACCTGTGGGGAATCCGGGGGGCCAGCGCCGCTGCAAATTTTCCAGCCGCGATTCCACGGCGGCGAAATACAACCAGGCGGGGGCATGCACCAGCGCATTGGTCAACGGTTTTGTATCAATCACCGTTCCCGCATCTTCCGGTTCGCCGCTGTCGCGCGACCGTACGGATCTGCGGTCATAGACCCGATCGCGAGCCACTTTTCGGAACCGGGCAAATTCCACATCAGACATAGGTTCATGAAAAAACAGACTGAAAACGTTGTCAAAGACCTTCGTTTCCAACTCTCGCAGCCGGCCCGCGTGCGTCCAATCGGGAATCCGATGGCCCGACTGCGCCTCGGGGAGCTGGCGGATAAAATCTCGCATCCAGGCGCGCTGTTCCTCGCGCCGCGCCAGATCAGCAGGACTCAACTCCGGGCGCTCGGTCGCTGTCCAGATCCGCCATTTCAACATGTCAAAGTTGCCCCGGAACGCCAGGTAACTCTCGGGGCCGGTCAAATGCCGACTCACGTACCTGTCGATTTCATGCAGGATCGACGACCGTAATTCCGTCGGAATCTGGGGAGGCAACCGCCCCCCCAGGTATTCGTGAAGCTCGGTCCGCAACTCGACGAGCTGGTTTGCATCCAGATAGGGTAAGTTCCGGCGTTCAATCGCACGGAGGACCCGATCCGTCAACGCGTCAACCACCGATCCTGCGAGGTCGTCGTCTGCAACGGGCGCGGGGGCATTCCGGGTGTCCACTGCCGCGGGTCTCTGTCGTGGCCCCAGGACCTGCAACGTCAAGGCCACCATCAATGCGCCACCCAGGGCGGCGACCGTCAGTCGGCCCGGCTGCCAAACCCGCATGGGGGGGTGCCCCAGAATCGTCAACACGCGGCGTTTGAATTCCGTGGCCGAGGTTCCGGTTGCCGCCATTCCCGTCCCGGGCCAAGTGTGCCCCCCTCCCGTCAGCTCCAGGGAGATTTCCGCCATGCGGACCAGGGCATCGGCATATCGCGAACGTTCCTGCCCGCTGGATAAGACGAGTTCATCGCATGCCAGTTCTCGTTCGCTGCTGATTTGCCGGCTGATCCACCAGACCGCCGGATGGAAAAACAGGACCGCTTCCACGAGATACTGCAGCAGATTCACCGCCAGGTCGCAGCGGCGGACGTGGGCCAGTTCATGCGCAATCACCGCCTCCAACTGTTCCATCGACAACCCATTGGCCACCGCGGTGGGCAGCAGAATCAGCGGGCGCACGACGCCAATCACTACCGGAACGGTGACGTGTACACTCCACCTGAGCGGGGGCAGCACGCGCAACCCCAGCCGTTTCGCGACAACGCGGACTCGCTGTACAAGCTCCCGGTCGTGCAACTCTGACGACAGCCTGCGCAGCCGTTGACACCTCCAGGTGCCGCCCACCAACCGCAACAGCAACAACGCCACCCCCAACAAATAGGCCAGTGCGATCCATGGTGCCCACCGCGCGAGTTCCGGGCGTGGTTCCCCCCTGGCCGACGCATCTGACACGGTCAAGGCCGATTCGGCCAGGCCCGACGCGCCGGTAGAGGCGGCGGCACTGGGCCCCGACGGAACCGTGACCGGATCCGCCCCGCTGGGAGTCACGGGAGGGGACGAGGGACCGTCGTGAGAGTCCTGTTGGACGGCGAGGTCGCCCGTCGGCACGACCATTGAAACCGGGGTGTCTGGCAGCACGACACGATCTACGTGGGCTGATCCGACTGAGGCCCAGTCGTCCTTCGCCACCGTGGCGAAGGTCAGGCCCACACACAACGGCGTGGCGACCAGCGCCCCGACGAGCGTCAGGTAGCGAGTCTGGGCGCGCACATGGCCCGCGAGTTTACGCGCCAGGACCACGATCAGAAAGATAACCGTCCCCTGCCACAGGAAGTGCAGCAACGCGACGGTCAACGGCACAGCCAACGCAAAATCGAACTCCGGCATGACCAGGTCTCCCAGGCAGTCACAGAAAAATGCGACGAGGTTCAGTTCGGTTCCTTGAGTTTCCGGTCAATCAGGTCGCGTAATTCACGCAACTCGTCTTTATCAAGCTCAGCGGCATCGAATAACCGCAGCATGACGGCCGAAGTGGCGCCATTGAAGACTCGTCCCACCACATCGTCCAGGACGCGGTTGGCCACCTGATCTTCGGTGATCCGTGGCCGAAACAGATAGGTATTCCCCTGTTTCTTCCGGGCCAGATAATGCTTTCCCACCATGGTATTCAACGTGGTAATCACCGAAGTCTTGGCGAGACCGCGTCCCTCGCGCTCCAGCGTCTCCTGAACCTGGCGGGCCAGCAATGGTGACTCACGCCACAAGATCTTCAAGATCTGCAATTCCAGCTCTGTGGGATACTTCGACACCGGTCGCGACATCTCACTTGTCTCCGTCTGTTTCCGAAACCATTCGTCTAGTTAACTCGACGTTACACCGACACGCCGCTGACCGCAAGAGCAATGTCTATGGAACTCGACATTTTTTTAGCAGTTCGAGACCGCGTCGTGGCCGGCGGACCGCGCCGATGCCGCGCCGGTCGGCACATTCCCCATGGCCAGCCACTCCCTTCAACCGCTTCACACCCGTCGGCTTCCTTGACGGGTCCGCGGGTCAGCGCAAGAATGACTGCCGAACGCACAGATCCACTTCGTACCCGACACGTCACCATGTCGCGCCACAAACAGCCCCCGCATCAGGAACCGCCCACGCAAAGTCGTGAGCACCGGTTGCCCACAGGGGTTGTGGCGCTGTTCCTCGTCGCCCTGACGGTTCTCGCTTACTGGCAGACGTTCGACAACGGCTTCGCTTTTTTTGACGACGACGGTTACGTGGTCGAGAACCCGGCGGTCCGCCAAGGTCTGACCGGCCCATCACTGAAATACGCCTGGACCACGTTTGACCTGGGGAACTGGATTCCCCTGACCTGGATGTCCTATGAGCTCGACGTGTCGTTGTGGGGTCTCCGCCCGTTGGCATTTCACGCGGTCGACCTGGCGCTGCACGCCATCAGCGTGTTGTTGCTGTTCTACCTCATGCTCACCTGCTCGGGCGCTCGTGGACGCAGCGCGATTGTCGCCGCGTTCTGGGCTGTACACCCACTGCATGTTGAGTCAGTGGCCTGGATTGCCGAACGGAAAGATGTGCTCAGCACCGTGTTTCTATTGCTGGCGTTGATCTGTTATGCCCGATACGCGAGCCGACTGCAGCGCCGGTGGTACATCGCCACCGTCGTCGCGTTCGTGCTTGGCATGCTCTCGAAACCCATGCTCGTAACGTTGCCAGTGCTGTTGTTGGCCTTTGATCTGTGGCCCCTGCGCCGTGGGCCGATCACCAGCCAACAGTCCACGGAGACGAAATTCCCGACGCAAACCCTGCGACGGTTGTTGCTCGAAAAACTGCCGCTGCTGGCGGTGTCGGCCGTCTTCGCCGTGATCATGCTTGCCGCTCAGCGTTCCCATGCGGCGTTAGTCAGCATCGAAGCCGCGCCGTTGTCACTGCGTCTGGGAAATGTTCTCGATTCCTACGTCTGGTATCTCTTCAAGACGCTGGTACCGACCGACCTCAGCCCGTTTTACCCGCTCTGGTCTGAACCCATTTCCGGCCGGGCCTGGCTGGTCGGCCTGGCAGTCATCGGCGGCCTTTCGTACTGGGTGCTACGAGGCTGGCGCACTCGTCCCTGGCTGGCTTCGGGCTGGCTGTGGTTTCTGGTGTCGCTGCTGCCCGTCATCGGCCTCGTGCAACTGGGAGGGGCCGCTCACGCCGACCGCTACAGTTATGTCCCGCATCTGGGCCTGCTGGCTTTGCTCGTTTGGGAACTCCAGCACTGGTTCGACTATCTCCCACGGGGCCGGGCGGTCGGTGCCCTACTCGCTACGGTGTTGTTGCTGTTCTGCACCATGCTGACCTCCCTGCAGGTCGAATACTGGTATCTGCCCCAGAGCCTCTGGCACCATGCCCTGCACGTCGACAGCCAAAACTGGATGGCCCACATGCACCTGGGGCGAGACAGCCTGCGCCGCAATGACGCCCAAACGGCCGTCGCCCATTTCCAATCCACAATTCAACTGCATCCAGGTTATACCGACGCGTATCTGATGCTGGCGGCGCTGTATCAGCATCAGAAACAGTGGGAACTCGCCGAGAAGCACTACCTGGCTGCCCTGCAGGTCGATCCGCAGAACTTCGTCGCCCTGTTGAACCTGGGGATCATCTGCCGTCAGACTGACCGCATTCCCGACGCCCGCGACTACCTGCAGCGCTGTCTGACGATTGACCCGCAGGCTCCTCGCGCCCTGGCAGAATTGAAACTGCTGGATTCGCCCGAGTAGCCGGCACCGTCCCCCGGGCCGCATCAGGGAGGACTGGCAAATCGGGCGTTCAAGTCGTCAAGCAGTCTCGGAACATAGGGGCTGTAGCGCTCATGCGGCAACTTCGGCTGCCGGGGTAAAGCGGCAATCGGAACGGCGACGGCTCGAGCGATCTCACCCAGTTCATCGAGACTCGTCAGAGCCGCGATCGATACAAAAACATTTTGCCGCGAGCAATCCGACAGGCCCAACAACAGTTCGAGACATTCGGTTCGTTCCTGATCCGAACCGAAAGTTGCCAAAGCCTGAGCGGCCACAATCCTTACGTAAGGGGAACGGTCTTGCAGTGCCCCCTGCAGTTCCGCGCGAGCCCCGGCCACCCCCGGCCCTTTCTGCATCGCAATCCCCATCACGGCCCAGTACCGCACCGCACTGTCGTCGTCTTTCATCAGCCGGATCAGCTCCGGTAATGAGGCAGGTTTTCGCCACGAGGCCAGTTCCGCAGCCTTCCAAATCCGCTCAAAGGGATAACGCCGTGCGTCATGCCCGAAATCATAAACAGCATCTCCCGACGCCCGCGCCAGACGTTCACCCTCGGGGACAAATCCCACATCGCGAATCGTTGCCATCCACTGCTGTACACCGCGCCGCAAGCGTTCCAAAATCGGCTGATGGTCGGCGGATTCGGCCAGGTTCTGCACTTCGTCGGGATCTTGCTCCAGATCATAGAGTTCTTCACTGGGCTTCTCGCTCCAGAACTGAGCCTGGGCCGCCGAGAGCTGCCCGGCATCATGCAACTTTTTCCAGACTCGAGTCGTGGGCGTCTGAAACATGTAGTCCAGGTGCTGCCCGGCCGGGAGGTGCGGCAGATAATTTCGCAGGTACACGTAACGACCGTCAGTCGCACTGCGAACCAGATCGTATCGCTCATCCATCCGTCCCCGAAAACCAAATGCCAAAGGTGCCGGCGCCAAACTGTGTTTTCCCAGAAAAGCCTGCCCCGGCAGCGACTCGGGAGGCTTAATTCCCGCGAGACTCAGCAGTGTGGGAGCAAAATCAACAAAGCTCACGAGCCGCTCGGAACTGCCGCCCGTCGCGTATTCCGGGGGACGCAACGCCTCAAACCGCTCGGGAATGTACACAATCAATGGCACCTGCAGCCCTGAATTGCAGGCAGACCGTTTGTTTCGCGGCATTCCCGAACCATGGTCGGCGAAATAAAAGACGATAGTCTGATCGAGCAACCCCGCGTCTTCCAATTCCTGCAAGCGGCGTCCCGCATCGGCGTCGGCCTGGGTGACGCAATCGTAATACTGTGCCCAGTCCTGCCGCACCTCGGGTGTGTCGGGATGATACGCCGGGACCCGTACTCGGGCCGGGTCGTGCAGTGGCTGATGTGGCCGCACGCGAATTTGACTCTCGTGGCTTTTTTCTGAATTGAAAACAGCAAAGAAGGGTTGGCCCGGCTGACGGTGGCTCCAATGAGCCTGTCGCGACGAAGCGTCCCAGACCTGACCAGGCTGAGCGACGTTGTAGTCTTCTTTGGCGTTATTCGTGCAGTAATATCCAGCGTCCCGCAACCACTGCGGCGCCATCTTCAGTCCCCGTGGAAAAGGGACAAAGCTCCGCATGTGCTCGGCCCCCAGCGACGTCGCGTAGAGTCCTGAGATCAACGTCGTGCGGGCTGGTGCGCACACCGGAGCATTCGACCAGCAATGCCGATACCGCAACCCCCGACTGGCCAGGCGATCCATGTTCGGCGTCGTCGCGAATCGATCACCATAACAGCCCATGTGTGGTCCGTGATCTTCACTGACCAGCCACACAATATTGGGCCGCACTGTGTCAGCGCAGACGATCGACCAGCAACCCATGCTGATCAGCATCAACACCACAGCAAAGCCACAGGGCAGACATCGCCGGTTGAATAACCTGGCGACGATCGGTCGCGCTGAAAATCGAAATTCCATGCCGATGCGATCCCCCAGCACCTCTGGAACCCACCTGCGTGCCAGACTCCGTCATTCCGTCCCGGCGAGTTCCTCATCGTTTTCGCAGGCAGACCACACTTTTTGCCCGAACTCGAACAACTCAATCGCGACTGGAACTGCTGGCACCTGCTGGCAGCTCATCAATGAGCACACGAAGCCGCCGCTAAAGACGGTTTGCGGCGCCTGCCCAAGCACGCGATGCCAATCAAAGAGATTCCAAACACGGCCAGACTGCCTGGCTCAGGCACCGCCACGTCAGCCAGACCAAAGACGTCGTAGCCGCGCCACGTCCCCCCCGCCACATCAACAACAAAGACCAGTCCGTTGGCGTAACTCAGGCTGAAATTCGAATCAAACGAATTCCCGGCATCGTTCAGCACGGTCATGCCGACAACGTTCCCCGAAAAATCCCAGGCTGACAGTGTTTGGCCGTAACCGTCATACGTCAGCCAGTAATCTCGCGCGGCGGCCAGCCCCCGATTTTGGGGATACCCCGCCTCGTTACCCACAGAGCCAAAATTCACAAGGGCTACCGTACCGAGTGCATTCCCGTCGAGATCCCAACGACTGACAACCCCGGAGAACATGGCGACATACTCAGTGCCAGGTCCATTCAACACGACCGCCGATTGATCGTTTAAGGCATTCGGAGCCAACACCACCCCCGAACTCACAAACACGCCCGGCGACGTCTGACGATAAATGGTCGCATCATCGAACGCTCGGACATAAACGTTTCCAGAGCCATCGGTGAACACAGACCGCAAATCCAGTTGGGGGTTGTAAGTATTGATGAGCACTCCGGCACCGGTGTACTGAGCAAATTCTACGGCATCGGCGTACCCGCCCGCCGCGGACCAGTAATGCGTACCGTCGAAGGCGATCCCCATCGTGGTGGCGCCACCGGTCGTCATGCTCCCCAGCGCATCGGGAAGTGTCACAGCAGCACTGTAACTGTTGCCGAAAATTCCACCCGCCCAAGCCTCTCCGGCCGCCAGCCAGAGCACCGCCAACACCCAAGACACACGTTTCATAATCTCATCTCTGCAGAAACTTACGCCAAACTCAACCGGGCACGAACTTCCGCTGCCCGTACCCGCACATCGCTCAAACCGTAACAAGCCGTGAAAAACACTGTCAATATCGCGTCGGTATTTCCTGCACCCTACGGTGTCCAGGCCGACGGGCACTTCGACGGTCCCAATCGGCTCAACCGCAGCGTCATCCAGTCGGTGCAGCACATCCGCCGAGTACCGCCGCCCGCCCTGCCGATCACTGGGCCGTGAAGATCGGATTTCCTTCCTTGATCGTCTGCCGCACCTGAATGTCTTTGATCTCCAATGGTTTCACCTTCAGGGGATTCCGATCGAGAATTACCAGGTCCGCCAGTTTGCCAACTTCCAGTGAGCCTTTCCGATCCTCTTCGCCATACTGTTCCGCCCCCCAGATCGTCATGGCCTTCAAGCCTTCCAGCGGGGTGATTTTCTGGTCGAGGCCGATGGGGGCGCCCGCGCGCGAAATTCGGTTCACGGCGGTCCACAGCATGAACAACTGATCCAGCGGCACGACCGGCGCATCGGTGTGGTTCGTGGGGTGCAAACCGCCATCAATGGCGTCGCGCATCGGGCTGATATACATCGCCTGCCGCTCGCCCCGGTTCGCAATATGGGCCTCGGCGAAGTAATAGGTGTGCAGCGTGAAAAACGAGGGTCGAATTTTGTATTTCTTATAGACCGGGATGTGGTCTTTCCGCAGGAACTGAGAATGGACGGCGGTCACGTTGCGATACCGTGTGGGATCATCGGCCGCCGCAAATTCGTGAGCCTGGATCAACGAGTCAATCGCCGCGTCGCCGTTCACGTGAAACGTGACAGGAACATGCAGTTCATACACCTTTTTGAGGCCCTGGTTGATATACGACTGGGGGGCGAACAACTCCCCTTTCCAGTCCTGCTCACCAGCGGGCCCTCCCGTCAGGTACGGCGTCGTGAACGCCGCGGTGCGTCCCTGCGGCGAACCATCGATGGTGATCTTCACGCCGCCAATCTTGAACCGGTCGTAATACTTCAACCAGCGCTCCGTGGGATATTCTTTGAGGATCCGCTCGAGGTCGGTAATGAACGGATACGCGATCACATCGATACTGTAAGCGCCCGCTGCCGCCGTCCGCTGCAGAGCCTGGATCTGCCCCAGATGGGTGGCCCCTTCTTGAGCCGTGGTGATGCCGGCCGCGGCGTACATGCGATGCGCCGCGTGCGTCCCGGCGATTTCCTGCGCCGGTGTGAGAGGCGGGGTCTTTTCAAAGATCGGCAAGAACGCCGTCTCCATGATTAACCCCCACGGTTCTTCCGTCCCGGGTTTTCGCACAATGATCCCGCCGGGTGGCGTTTTCGTCTCGGCGCTGTAACCGAATTTTTTCAGAGCCAGGCTGTTGAGCACGGCTCCGTGCATTGAGACATGGTCGATGCGCACCGGATTGTCCGGGAACGCGGCGTCGAGATCGTCACGATTCAGCAAGCGGCCTTCCGGCATGACGGTGTCGTCGTAACCAAAACCGGTGATCATTTCCCCTTTGGGAATCTGATGCTCCGCCACAAATTTCCGGATCTCGGCGATGATACTGTCCACATCTTTTCCCGGTCCGGCCGGTGGTGGATACAGCTTCACCTGCTGGGCCAGTGTCAGCGTATTGACGTAGTGCGAATGCGCGTCGATGAAGGCGGGCAGCAATGTGCGTCCCGCCAGTTCGACGACTCGCGTGTCTTTTCCTTTCAGGCGGGCGATTTCACTTTTCTTCCCCACGGCCAGAATCTTGCCGTCTTTGACGGCCAGCGCTTCGACCACCGGTTGCGCATCATTGATGGTGACAATGTCGCCCCCCCAATAAATCGAGTCAGCGACCTGCGCCGACGCGGTTCGCGCCATTCCACCGGCGAGCAGGCCCAGCCAGACGGCAGTCCCGAATGAAAGACGAGACAGAGTTTTCGAGAACCACCCACAATGATGCATATCGTCGATCCTGATCAACAGCCACAAAAAATGAATATCAGTCGAGAAATCGTACCGTCCCGGTTGCCAACTCATAGACCGCACCGACGAGGGTGACGGTCTTGTCTTCCAGGCGTTGCTTCCCTTCCGGACTCGCGATGAGTTGCCGCATCGACCACCGGACATTGGCCTCAACGGCCTGATGCACGCGGTCGGCACCGTTCACATTCTCGGGAATCCCGGCCAGTCCCGGTTTGATGCGATCGATCAGCAGGTTGATGTACCGGGGCTCGGTCCCTTGGCCCGACAGGCTTTCCAGCGTCGCCGTCACGGCACCGCACCCCTCATGTCCCATGATCACCAGCAGCGGCGTTCGCAGATGCATCAAGGCGTACTGAATACTCCCCAAGACATCCGAGGCGATCAAATTGCCCGCGACGCGAATCACAAACAGATCGCCAAAGCCCTGGTCAAACACCAGTTCGGGGGGCACCCGCGAATCACTGCATGCCAGAATCGTTGCAAATGGCTGCTGACCGGCCGTCAGGTGGTCGCGCCATACCGCGGCCTGGTGCGCATGCCGGACGGTCCCCTCGGCGAACCGCCGATTTCCCTCTTTGAGCCGCCGCAGGGCTTCGGCGGCATCCTTGGGCGGTGGCGGCACTTCACTGGGCGCAGCGGTCACTCCCGAAGGATTCAGCATCCAGGGGAGAGTCAGCCCCGCGACTCCCAGGAGGCACTCACGGCGGGTATTTCGAGGCGTCTCATCCACAGTACGGTTCCTGATGACGGTCAGACATGAAGATTTCATCATCATCGCGCGAGTCGCGACTCACTTGCAAGCGCCCCGCCCTGACCTCGGATTAATGTCCGAGCCGCGCTTCGCGATCTGACTCTTGTTGGATTGCCAGCCATTGAGCGAACCGTTCACCAACACGGCAGCCACAGCCGGGCCCGCACGACTGCAATCCGGTCTGCGGTGCCGCGGCCCCCAGCAGGCCCCGTTGCCTTGGCTCATCATCAAACCACCGGCCGCGAAATTTCTGCGATTGAGTCACTTCAGACTCTGCCGGAATTCGAGTCGTCGCCGCCGTTTTGCGATTGGGAACCGGCTGCATGCGGCCTTCGAGCATCGTGCCCCAGATGGCCACGTCTCTCAGGTCGCGCGGGGGCACCTCATAGGGGTCTTTCTCCAGCACCGTCAGATTCGCACGTTTCCCGACCTCGATGGAGCCGATCTCTTTTTCCTGCCTGATGGAATACGCCGCGTTGATGGTGATCGCGCGTAACGCGACATCGAGTGGCACCCGATGTTCCGGTCCCGCGACCGGCCCTTCCAGTGTCAGTCGATTCACACCCGACCAAAGCAATTGCAGCGGCTTCGCCGGTGCCATCGGCATGTCTGAATGAAACGACAGCGAACCCCCGTGGTCAAGGACATATTTGTGTGGCGCGATGTTGCGGGCACGGTCCGGTCCCAGACCGATCTTTTCATACGGCCCGGCGAGTGCCGTGACGTAGTACGGATTCGAACTCACGATGCCCCCCAGCTCGATCCAGGCCTGCGTTTGCTGCGGCTGGGCGAACCCGAAATGCACAATCGTCGTGCGATGATCATTCCGCGGGGCACGTTGCATCGCCTTCTGCAATTCACCCAGCACAACCTCGAAACCGGCATCTCCGTTGGTGTGAATATGGATCTGATACCCCGCATCCCAATATCCCTGAAAGGCATAGCCGAACACGGGGGGATCCATCAACCAGGCCCCCTGATGTCCGTCAGTGTAACCCTCTTTCATCATCATCAACTGACTGTAGATCGCTCCGTCACAGAACAGCTTCACCTGCTTCGGCAGGTACGCCGTGCGCCCCTGCCCCCAGTTCAGGACCTGCTCACTTTCGGCCACCATCGCGCGCGGATCCTGCGGATTTCGAGCGGCCAGCGTCTTGCCATCGACGAGGAAATAGTGGTTAAACGGCGTCGCATCGACGCCGTAGACCTCATTGATCATGTCCTGCAGCGTTTTCGAAAAGAAACCGCCCGGCTCGCAGCAACTCGTGAGACCGTTCTGGTGGTAGTACCGCACTGTGTATTCCAACCCCTCCCGAAAGCGGGCCGGTGTCGCCACTTCCGGCGCGAGTTGGTTCAACACCGCCAGCGCTCCCTGTTCGAAAAAATGGCCCGCCTCCAGATCGATCTGTGCCTGCGCGCTGCGCGGCAACTTCGCGACAAGCGCCGCGTCGAGGCCCGTTTTCCGCAACGCCAGACTGTTCAGATAAAACTCGTGGCACGAACGATGCCACACGATCACGGGGAAGTCGGGGGCCAACTGGTCGAGCCGTTTCCGCGACAGCGGCCCATGCAGATAGTGGTGATAACCCCAGGTGATAAATGTCTGCGAGCGATCGGTGTGCTCGCGCAACGCCTGCTCCAGCCGGGATTGATACGTCTTCGCGTCTCGCACGCCCGGCGAGAATCCCGCGATGGCCTCCCAGTCTTCGATCGCAATCACCCGGGTATTCATGGTGAGCGCGGCGAGGACGGGATGCACGTGCTGATCGATGAAACCGGCGCTGACAATTTTGTCGGCCAAGGTGCGGTCCACCCGCGCTTCCTGACCGACGGCAGCCCGCACCTCAGCCAAAGTACCGACGGCGACGAAGCGCCCATCGCGTACCGCCACGGCCTCGGCCCGCGGCTTCCGCGCATCCATCGTGATGATCGATTTCGCCACGTAAACCGTCGTGACACTGCGGCGTGCCAGCAGGCTGCCAACATCCTGCAGGGACGGAGACTGCGCGCTGGCAACATCTGCCAGGACGAGCGCCAGTAATACAGTCCACGTGAACCCGCGAGCCCAATACATGAGGGAATACTCCTGCGACCGTGAAGTCATCATGGCTTTTCAATAACGCGATAAATCGTCTTCCAGTCGTCTTTCATGTTCACGATGGTCCAGCCTCGGGACTGGGCTTCGTCCAACCCCTTGTCGAGCTTGCCAAACAGTGACTGACGGTCGTAGGCCCACTCGCGGACGGCGTCCGTATGATGCACGTACAAACAGAAGCGGGGCCCGGAACCGGCAGCGGTCCATTGCAACATCGGCAGGTCACCATCGGAGTTTCCGAAGGCAGCAATCGGCCGACGGCCGATATGCAGGTTGATGCCCACCGGTTTGCCCGCCTTGTCGTCGAAAAAGTTCAACTCGGGCAACCGCACCAACACCGGTTGGCCCTCTCGGAACTCCAGTTTCGTCTTAACGCTGCTGCCAATGACCTGTTCGGGGGGAATTCCGTAAACCGCCTCGGTCCAGGGACGCATGAATTCAATACCGCCCCCCGAAACAATGTAAGTTTTAAAGCCCTGTGCACGAAAGAAGGCCAGCACCTCGAGCATCGGTTGATAGACCATGTCGGTGTAGCGACGACGGGTGATCGGATGCTTCGCCGTGGCGATCCAATCTTTGACGATCTTTTCAAACTCATCGGTCGTCATGCCCGAATGACTCGCCATCACCAGGGCATACAGCGACTGTTCGCCACCGGCCAGCGCGGTTTTCAGGTCGCCTCTGAGCACAGACGCAAAGGGTTCTTGATCCTTCCACTCGGGGTGCTGCGGCAAGAGCTGGCGGATCCGGTCGAGCGCGAAAAACGCCTGCACGTACATGGGCTGCTCAGCCCAAAGCGTACCGTCATTATCGAAGACGGCAATCCGCTCGGGCACCGGTACAAAATCGGGCGAGCCGGTTGTTGTCACCTTCGCGACGAAATCCAGAATCGCCGTCTTCGCTGGGCCGTCGTTCCACGATGGCAACGGATCATCCGCCCGCGCACGGGGAGCGACCTGAAAGAGCGCAACGAACAGCAGGAAAGTCACACACGCGGGTCTGCGTTTGAATGCCATGATCGTAGTATGTATCGCGAGGATTGTTTTCGGCGGTTGCCAACCACCGCATTATTGCGGATTGTGGCGCCCGGGCAAATGGCGGCAAGACAGCACGCTGACACGAATTCAGCCCAGCGAGCCGTTGGGTTGACCCCAACGGTTTCAACGTGAACTTGGATTTGATTACCGACAACAGACAGTCCTTCGCAGGGAACCGCCCAGCGCATGACAATACGAGGACGGCAGAACCAATGTGATCGCCCTGTTCCCACCGTACGGGATACCGCCGGGATAAACCCGGGCGGCTCGCTGACATCAATTCAGCCCAGCGAGCCGTTGCGTTGATCCCAACGGTTTCAACGTGAACCTGGACTTGCTGACGGACAACTGGCAGTCCTTCGCAGGGAACCGGGTAACGCGCGACAATATGCGGACGGCACAACCAAGGTGATCGCCCTATCCCCACCGGACGGGATCCCGCCGGGATAAACCCGGGCGGCTCGCTGACATCAATTCAGCCCAGCGAGCCGTTGGGTTTAACCCAACGGTTTCAACGTGAACTTGGATTTGCTGACGGACAACTGACAGTCCTTCGCAGGGAACCGGGTAACGCGCGACAATACGAGGACGGCAGAACTAATGTGACCGCCCTGTTCCCATCGCACGGGATCCCGCCGGGGTAAACCCGGGCGGCTCGCCGGTATGCGTCGTGTATCCCGACAGCCTTCTGAACCGTTGCGCACACGTCAGATCAACGTTGCCAAATTGCAGCGTCGGTTTGTTTCGGGCTGATTTTGTCGTTTCTCACCCAAAACCCGGAAGTCCCCTGCGGACTCCTTGTTTTTTGTCTGGCACTCACTTAAACACGTTGCTTAAGCCGTCGTGTTGCACATGATCGCATATCCACATTCATTTTGACCCCGCGGAGCAAACTGATGCGAGTTTGGACGAATGTCTTTGTTTCGATCTGCCTCGTGGCGGTCTCGGCCAGTTCGGTCCACGCCGATCTCATTGCGGGGAACTTCGGCCCCGGCGATTCGTACCAAACTGGCGGCGGCAATTCCTGGGGAGTCGGATATGATTTTTCCGTGCCCCCCAGTTACTACTCGATCGCCGTTGCGTTTACCAACACCAGCAGCACCACCTACAGTCTCGATCAGTTCCGGTTCGCCGCGAATTATTACTCGGGGACCAATTCGCTGACCGCAACTTTCTACGGTGGCTCAAGCGATCTGAACAGTGCGACTCTGCTGGAATCGTTCACCTTCTCGGCACCAACTCCGTACGATCAATACATCTATGTCGCAAGTTCGACCGTGCACCCCTGGCTGCTGCCCGGCGAAACTTATTTCATCACCTTGTCAGTCCCCCAGGACAGTGAAACTCTTTGGGGCTGGCAGTTTAATGATCAAGGACAGACGGGCGGCTGGCTGACACAGATCAACAGTGATCCCTGGTACGAGCTGACGTATGTCACTCCGGTGTTCGACGTGCATGCCTCGCCTGTCCCCGAACCCTCGACCCTGATCATGTTTTCGTTGCTGATGGTGACGTTGGGCACGGTTGGTGCCTGCAGTCGGCGAAAACAGACGGTGTCGGCCTGAGCAAGCAGCGATATTCGACCACTTCGCACACAACACCCCGTCAGGCTCCGCCGGCGGGGCGCTTTTTTTCACAGACACTTAGAAACGTCTCGTACGAAGCGCGTGACTCGGGCACGGCAGGACTCGACCTCACGACAGCCCCGGAGAGCCGTTTCAATCCCCGTCTTCCGAAAGGGATCGAGGCCCTGATTTGCCGTGGTATTGCTGCGACTGCCCGTTCATGGGGAAACAGGACCTGACTCTGGGCCAGCACTCAACAGCACGGACAATCGGCCAGTTTCGAGGTGCCTGTCCCCCTTTTGCAGCACTCTGCTAGACTGACGGAACGAATTTTCCACAGAAGATGTCGCGATCCATCAGTCCCCAGCGGCCTTGAGTGGTGTTTAACCTGCAGACCCACTGTCCCGTGGTTCTGTCGGTCAGACCGATCGGACGACATCGACTCGGAGTATTGGATGAAAATTATAAACAACCTGTTCTGCCTGACACTTTTCGTGGCACTCACTTCCGGCACCGTGTCGGCTGCGGATCAACAGCCGGAAAGTGCCCCGCCAGACGCCGAGGCCCTGTTCAACCTGACGCAGGTCTGGAAGTTTCACCTGAAATTCGCCGCCGATCAGTGGCAGGCGATTGAACCGAAACGGAATCCCAACGCCGGTGGTTTCGGCCGCGGTCCGAACGACGCCCGCAATCCGTCCCGTGCGGCCGAATTACTGGCTCCGGTCTTGATGAGTCAGGCTGATCGCGACCGCAATGGAACACTCTCGGCGGAGGAATTCGCGACCCTCGGGCGATCCTGGTTTCAAAATTGGGACAAAACAGGCGCTGGCACCCTGACCCAATCACAATTCTCTGCCGGCTTCAATGCGATCCGCAGTCCGATCGGGGGAGGCCTGCCGTTAGTCGGAGCAGAGGGAAAGCGCAACGGTATCGCATCCGTGATTGGATTTGAGTTTGATTACGTACACGCGGACCTGGAAATCGCCGGTAAGACGATCGCGGATGTCGCCGTGCGCTATAAAGGCAACGGGACCTTTCTCGAACTGGGCGATAACCCGAAACGATCCCTGAAGATTGCTTTTGACAAATTCCAAAAGGGACAAAAACTGGCGGGGGTCACGACCCTGAATCTGCAGAACAACGTCACCGACGTCAGCTACATGAATGAGGTCCTGGCCTATCGCCTGTTTCGCGACGCAGGAGTCCCGGCCCCGCGCACGACCTACGCCCAAGTCTACATTACGGTCGCTGGCCAATTCGAGCAGCGTTACTTCGGACTGTATTCGGTGACCGAAAACGTTGACTCCGATTTTGCGAACAGCCGGTTCGCTCCTTCACAAAAGGGAGTCTTTTTTAAACCCGTCACGCCCCAGATCTTTGCCGACCTCGGCGCCGATTGGGCGCCCTACAATCAGCTGTACGACCCCAAATCGAAGCCCACCGACGAACAGAAACGGGCTATCACCGAATTGTGTCGTCTGGCCACCCAGGCCGACGACCGCGAGTTTACCAGCCGCATCGGCCAGTTCATCGACTTACCCGAATTGGCCCGCTACATGGCAGTCCTGGTGTATC